>JAPPBT010000048.1 GCA_026702745.1 Gemmatimonadota bacterium | reverse complement strand
GTCCCCCTGGCCCTTATCTTCACCCACTACGAGTTTCCCGGGCGGTCCGTGTTTTCCGCGCTGGCCATCCTGCCCATCGTCCTTCCGCCCCTGGTGGGCGTGCTCGCCTTCCTGTTTCTCTACAGCGAAAGCGGCATGGTCCCACGCCTCATCCAGGCGGCCCTGGGACTCGAGCGGCCACCCTTCTCGCTGAACGGGGTGTGGGCCGTGCTGCTCGTGCACGGCTACACCATGTACGTCTTCTTCTACCTCTTCACCTCGGCGGCGCTTCGGGGCATCGATCCCGCGGTCATGGAGGCGGCCCGCAATCTGGGCGCGTCGTCGTGGTTCAGCTTCCGGACCGTCACCCTGCCCCTGCTCACGCCCGCCATGGTGGGGGCGACGCTCCTGGTCTTCATGACGTCCATGAACTCCTTCAGCGCGCCCTTCATCTTCGCCGGCGGATTCCGGTTCCTGAGCCTCAACATCTACACGTCCAAGCTGAACGGCGACATGGCCATGGCCGTCACGCAGACCGTGGTCCTCTCCGCCTTCTCCATCGCCTTTCTGTTCTGGATGCGCCGTTACGAGGGGCGGCGGCAGTACGCCATGAGCACCAAGGGCACGGCGACGGTCCGGCGCGAAATCCGGGGACGCTGGGCGCGCCTGCTCGCGGGCGCCGCGGGGATCGCCATGGTGGTGGTGCTCCTGCTGCCCCACCTGACCATCCTCCTGCTGTCCTTCGTCCAGGACGGCACGTGGACCCACCAGATCCTGCCCCAGGTCTATACGTCGGACAACTACGGCCGCCTCTTCCAGGACCCCACCTTCTGGGAACCGATCCGGAACAGCCTGAACATGGCAGTGGTCTCCACGGCGGCCGACGTGGCGATCGGCGTCACCGCGGCCTACCTGGTCGTCAAGGGTACATTCCGGGGACGAAAGATGCTTGATGCCCTCGTGATGGTGCCCTGGGCCCTGCCCGGCACGGTGGTGGCCATCAACCTGATCGTCGCCTTCAGCCAGGGCACGCCTTTCAGTTTCGGACAGGTGCTGGTGGGTTCCTTCTGGCTCCTGCCCATCGCGTACTTCGTCCGTCACCTGCCCATCGTGTTCCGGGCGTCCTCGGCGGCCTTCAGGCAGCTGGACGACTCCCTGGAGGAGGCAGCGCGCAACCTGGGCGCGGGGTGGTTCTATGCCTTCCGCCGGGTCACCCTGCCCCTCATCGGCCCGGGCGTACTCGCCGGCACGCTGCTGGCCTTCGTTACCGCCCTGGGTGAATTCGTGGCCTCCATTTTGCTCTACGTCTACGACAACCGGCCCATCGCCATGGAGATCCTTTCCCATCTGCGCCAGTTCAACATCGGCAGCGCCGCGGCCTACGCCGTTCTGCTACTGCTCCTCGTATCCGTCGTGCTGCTGGGTTCCAACTACTTCTCCCGCGGTACGGCGCAGCGAAGCCTGTCCTGACCTGCTGACCTTCCATACAGGCGACCCCATGACCCATGCCATCCGGAGCTTTTAGTAACCCGTGCTCAAGCGTTCCGACTACTTCCTCTTCACTTCCGCTTTTGTCATGGACTTCTGCACGGGCCTGGTGTCCTTCGCCGTGCCGCTCAGGGCCCTTGACATGGGCGCTTCTGTGGTGGAACTCGGGTTCATAGGCACCGCGGGCTCGCTCAGCTTCACCCTGGCCTGCACCTTCACGGGCAAACTGGCCGACCGCTTCGACCGGCGCCGGATCCTGGCCATCGCCTCCGGGTTGACCGCGCTGGTGTTCGGCATGCTCTTTCTGGCGGTGAACTACTGGATGCTACTCGCGGGCACGGCCATGGGATGGGGACTGCTGGCCCTCTTCTGGCCGTCCGTGCAGGCGATGCTGGCCGAGGGCCGCAGCCGTACCCAGCTGGTCAAGACCCTCGGCACGTTCAACATATTCTGGACCATGGGATTCATGCTGGGCCCATTGGCGGGGGGCTATCTCTATCTCGTGGGACCAACCGTGCCCTTTGCCACCGGCACGATCGGCATGGTCCTGCTTACGCTGGCGATCGCGTTCCTGCGCTTCCGGCCCGACATATCGCAGGAGGCTGATCCCGAAGAAGAGCCGCAGGAACGAACGCGCGAGGACACGGCGCGCTTCCGCTGGATCGCCTGGACGGCCAATTTCACGGCATTCTTCATGATCGGCATGCTCAACAACCAGTTTCCAAAGCTCGCTACCGAACTCCTCATCCGGGCCGATACGCTCGGTATACTGCTCGCCATCCCGCGGGTCCTGCAGATGGCGGTCTTTCTCATCGCGCGGTACACGACCTGGTGGCAGTTCCGCCTCAGACCCCTCGTTCTTCCCCAGATCGCCGCCGTGATCGGCATGGTGGTCGTCGCGACGCAGGATGCCACCGTGGTGCTGGCCTTCGCTTTCGGGACCGTCGGGTTGCTGGTCGGCGCCGCCTTCTCGGCCAGCCAGTTCTATTCCTTTTTCCAGGAGGAACGCAAAGGGGAAAAGGGCGCGCGCAACGAGATGATCGTCGGCATGGGCATGGTATCCGGTCCCCTGGTCGGCGGCCTGTTGGCCCAGCTCATCGGACTGCGCATGCCCTACGTGCTGTGCTGCCTCGTGCTGATCGTGGGTATGATCGTCGAGTACCGGTGGTACCGGAAGCGGACTCAAGGAGTGAGGACCGGGGACTAGCGATTGAGATTCAGGGATCGGGGCTTGCTTCGTACGCCGAAATCGCGATCACTTAAAAAACGCCGAGATGTCTTCGCTTAAATCCGACGAATACATTATCAGTCCGATTTACCACATTCACCAGATGCAGGTGATGCCGTGTCCTATTATCCCATTGATACCCACGCCACGGTCCGCGAATTCGAAGCCGCGGGCATCGAGACGAGGCAGGCGGAAGCCATCGTCAAGGCGATGACGTGGAGCCGGAACGACCTTGTGACGAAGACAGATCTCGCGGGATTCGCGAAGAAAGAGGATCTGGAGGAACTTAAATCTCGTTTGGATGCGCTAAGCGCGAAGATGGAGCGATTCGCAACTAAGGCCTTTCTTGAAAAGTTCGCGACGAAGGAAGACCTGAAGCGATTCGCGACCAAAGAGGATTTGGCCGGATTCGCGACGAAAGAAGACCTGGAGCGTTTCGCCACGAAGGAGGATCTGGAGGAACTTAAGTCTCGCGTTGATTCGTTAAGTGCGAAGATGGAGCGCTACGCCACGAAGGAAGATCTGGTTGTTATAAGGGCCGAGATGGCTGCGATGAAATCAGACCTGGAAAAGCAGATCAGCAGCGCCGTCAACAAGATGATGATATGTATGATCACCATGTCCGCGCTGATCGTCGGTATGATGAAATACCTTTGATCGTCCACGAGCATCCACCCTCGAGTCGGCCACCAACGAGCCCCCAAGGGCAGTAGGACAATAGAAAACGCCGGTCAACCTTCGGCGATCCGCTTGATCTCGTCCAACCCCTTGGGCCAGGTCTCGTTGAAGTACTCCACGTAGTCGTTGAACGTATCCGTTACAACGGTCAGGTGGGTGCCGCCTTCCACGTCCTTCAGCGTGTAGTTCTCGAACGCCGGCGTCCATGCTTTCACCTCGTCGCTTTCCGTGTCCTCCACGCCATTGACAATATACCCGAGATGCCGTATGGACATGAACTCGTGGGGCCGGTTTGCGTCGATCATGCTGATCATGCCGTCGCTCCCCGCGTTCAGGAACCGAATTTCACTGCCTTCGCTCCAGTCCCCGACAAAGTAGGACCCTTCGGCGAAAAGGCTCGTCCACCTTCGAAAAGATTCGTCCTCGAACAGGGCCTGCCACACCTGTTCCCTCGAAGCGTTTATCGTAATCGAATAGCTGAGTTTCTCGGTGGCGTTTTGATCTGACATCGCTCTGTCCCTTCTCCAGGTTTGTTGCTCTCCAGTACTGTCTGCTTTCCTTGTCTGTTTACTTTCCAACGCCTGTTTTCGTCAACCACTTCGCGCTTCGTCTTGCATCATGGGCATTATCCTTGACCAATCGCCGCCTCTTCGACCACCTCCGGCAGGCGCACCAGTGCCTTTGCCAAACGGTCGACACACGTCTCTTTCCCCAGGACGGCGATCAAATGGAACAGGGACGGTCCGGCCATTTCTCCGGTCAGCGCTACGCGGCAGGGATGGATGAACTGGGCTGCCTTCAATCCTTCCCGTTCCGACAGATTCCGGACGACCTCCTCTACCGCCTCCGTGTCGAACTGTGCAAGCGCGGCGAATTCATCGCGAAGCCATCCGATCCGCGCTGCCACGGCATCCGGTTCTTTTGCCCAGTGCTTCCGGACGGCCTTGGGATTGTAGTCGAAGTCGTCCGTGAAGAAAAACCTCCCCTGCACCGCGAAATCGGCCAGCGTGCGGCACCGTTCCCGCAGCAGGCCGACGACTTCCATCGCGTAGTCGTGGTCTACGGGCTGACCGCCTGACAGACTGTCAACCTGCCCGCCTGGCTGTCCGCCGCCGATGAGTCCCGCACGTACCAGGAACGGCATCGCCAGCGTCCACAGCTCCTCGTTGGAGCGGGTCATGATGTGTTGGCCGTTGAGCCACTCGAATTTGCGCAGGTCGAAGACGGTGTCCCGCTTGTGGACCTGGTCCAGGGAGAACCGCTCCATGAGTTCGGCGCGGGTGAAGAACTCCTGGTCGTCGCCGGTCTGCCACCCGAGCAGCGAGAGGAAGTTGACCACGGCGTCGGGCAGGTAGCCGGCGTCGCGGTATTCGGAGACGGACACGGCGCCGTGACGCTTCGACAGCTTCTTCTTGTCCTCCCCCAGGATGCTGGGTAGATGGGCGAAATCCGGCAGTTCGGCACCCAGGGCCTGGAACAGGTGGATATGCTTGGTGGTGTTGGTGACGTGGTCGATGCCGCGGATTACGTGAGACACGTTCATGTCCACGTCGTCGGCCACCACGGCCAGGTGGTACAGGGGCGTGCCGTTGGACCGGACGATGACGAAATCGTCGATGGTCTCGTTCTCCACCGCGATCTCACCCAGGATCCGGTCCCGGAATACGGTCTTCCCCTCGGGGATCTTGAGCCGGATGACCGGCTTGCGGCCCTCGGCCTCCAGGGCTTGCGCCTCGCCATCGGTGATGTCCGCATAGCGGCGGTCGTTCCGCCAGGACCGGCCCGCCGCAAGGGCTTCCTTCTTTTTCGCTTCCAGCTCTTCGGGCAGATAGTAGCACCGGTAGGCTGCGCCGCTATCGACCAGGGCTAGGGCCCGGGCGACATGCCGGTCGAACCGCTGGGACTGGTAGACTACCTCTTCGTCCCAGTCCATGCCCATCCACTCCAGCACCTCGAATATGGCATCGACCCACTCGGGTCGGGAGCGGGCGGTGTCGGTGTCTTCGATGCGCAGGAGAAAACGGCCCTTCTCCCTGCGGGCGAAGAGCCAGTTGAACAAGCCCGTATGGGCGCTGCCGATGTGGAGCAGCCCGGTGGGACTGGGGGCGAAGCGAACGCGTACGGGCCGGGACATGGGTCGTCAGGATGCCTGGGGATCTGAAGCGCCGCCGTCTGCCGCCGAGGTCGAAGCACTCGAGGCTTCAGGCGGAGCGGGAGGCGTGGCGTCCGCCGGTGCGGGAGTTGCTGCAGGAATGACGGATGCCGGCGGCTCCAGGGTCATGGTCACACCGCCCATCGCGCCGGCCAGCAGATTATACAGCCAGGTGCCCAGCGAGACCACCAGGGCGCCGAGCACGGCATACAAAATGGTTATCACGATCCAGGCTATGACCGCGATGAATCCCGTGGCTCCCACGATATAACCCATCTCGTCGGGCATGCCTTCGGACATCCCCACCATACCCATGAAACTCGCCATCAACGTGATCATCACGGCGTATAGCGCTCCGACCACGAAACCCACGGCGCCGGCGATGAGAAAGGTAATCTTGCACGCGGACCATGGGTCGATTCGCTTCAGCTCGTACCTCATAGGTGGTGCTCCAGGTAGCATTTCGTGGAAGGGTTCCCGGTTCGGACCAGAACCCGGCGGCGGCCGCCATTCAACCGAAGAAGAACAGCGGCTTGACTACGAACGGAGAGGGAGGGATTCGAACCCTCGGTAGGTTTTTGACCCACAATCGCTTAGCAGGCGATCCGATTCAGCCACTCTCGCACCTCTCCCAAGAGATTTCCGTGTCGCTGGACGGTGGGGGTGGGATTCGAACCCACGGTACCCGCAAAGGTACAACGGTTTTCAAGACCGTCTCTTTCGGCCACTCAGACACCCCACCTGACAGGCGGCAATATAGGCTTTGAAGGAGGCAGGTGTCAACGTAAAACGGCGGTCAGCATGGCCTATTGGGCCCCTACGGAACGTCCTGCAACTCCCCGGAGCGCTTGACCTGGTTTGACGGGTCCTTTAGTTTAACTTTTTAACCAATTGCACAACGGTAAGTCGTCGTCTGCGGCGCAACGTTTACGAAATCCCGTGCAGAACCATACCCGTCCAGGATTCGGTATCGCATCGGGCTGTCCTATGAGCCCGTGTGAAGTGCCGATGTGAAGTACCCGTTAGAAGTGCTCGTGACTGGAGGCAAGTTCCATGAAACAGCGAATCTGGCGAGTCACCCGTTTCGTGCTGTTCTTCCTGTTTATCGCGACGTATCCTGCTTCCCACTACGCCTCGCCAGGTGTATCTACGAGCGAGGCCGGCTTATTCGTTGCGGATGGCTTTTTCTCTGCTGACGGCTCTTTCCCGGCGGAAGGCACGAAGTCAGGGGATGGCGTGAGATCCGGGGAGACCATACCGGGTGATGAAGACTGTTACACGGAGATCGCGTCTATCGACTTCGGGGATTGGAGTGAGAAGCTCGAGAACAACCGGTTCCGCCATGTCTACCAGTACATCGACGCGTATCCCTACTATCGCCGCGTCAGCGACGTGTACGTGGGCATCGAGACGGTCCGGTACTTTCCGAATTCAGTCAAGCCGAACCGGGCCTACTGGAGAAACGTGGACGGAAGAAAGGGGGTCGGCGCCAACGGCCATTTCTCGCTCATCCAGGACTTCCGCGGTGAATCGAACGTTATGGGCGTCGCGGTCGGTATCAATGTGTCCGACGAGTTTGCGTTTATCTTCTACGATCGGGACAGCGATACAAACGCCAGTCATTATGCGCATGGTGCGAGAGCGGGCCTGCTCGACGTAATGACGACAATTGGGAACGAAGCGATATTCATTGATGTGGCAAAGGCAGGAAACTGGCGCATCGGTCCCGATACGAAGCTCCGGGCGTGGAGCTCGCGCTTCCTGGATTCGGACGGCGATTGGAACGAAGGGATTTATTCTAACAAGCTGTTCAGGACGTTGTATTTCATCGAAAGCCAGGTGACGGTTGCGGGGGTCGAGCGTGAAGTGAACAAGATCTGCAGGCTGGCCTGGTCTCCCGTGGCGGTGACGAATTCAGACAAACTGGTTCCGGCCATCGAGGCAGAACTGGCGCGCCGGGCGGACCGGATACACGCGTTGCGGATCGTCAATAACGAAGTGCCGGCATCGCGGGTGGAATGGCGGTCCGCTTTCAACAACTTGCGTCCCGAGACGTTCATTCATGCGCTGACGGTGCCGCGGAGTCATTCCGGCGACATCGGCGTCAGTACTGAATTCGGTGAAATTGCGATCACCTTTACGCGCGATCCTTACAGCGACCAGATCCACTACCGCCCTGAAAAGGTGTGGAGGCTGGACGGCGCACAGCACAACTCCGGATTGTATCACTTCTACATTCAGGGACGTCTGTCCGTCGACGGACAGGACCTGGGGTGGATCATCGACGCCAGGATCGGTACCTACTGGCGGTGCTGCGACGAGAACACCTACAACCTGAAGCACCAGAAGTTTGGGATGCAGTGGAGGAATGTCGACAGGGATGACTACCGCATGCGATGCGGGTCCGATGAGTGCGAGGTGTTCATCAGGAAAGGAGTCCTGCGGTCACGCTGAGAACCCCGTCGTGGATGCTCCTCTCCAACCGTTTTCTAACTTCCGATAGAAACTGGTTTCTACCGCTTAGCCAGATCTCTCAATCAACCGCATCAGATTTGACACATGATCCTTCAGACGACGTCTGCCCTCTTCGGTGAGCTGGTACCAGGTCACGGGGCGTCGGTCACGAAACGTCTTTTCGATCGACAGGTAACCAGCATCCTCGAGCTTGCGCAGGTGCGTACCGATGCTTCCGTCCTTCTCATCGAGGACCTGTTTTAGCCTGCTAAATGACATCATTTCGTGCTTCGAAAGCAGGACACAGATGGCAAGGCGAACACGGTGTTCGAGGAGTCCCGCGAGGAACTCCAGTTCCTGCAGAGACGAAACGTCGGGATCAGTCGGCGGCATCTGGTTTTTCCTTACCGAGACATGCTGCTACCAAAAGAGCTCCTGCAATGACGACACCCGAGGCGGTCGAGCCATACCCCGGTAGATAAAGGATGACGGGGAAACAGATTCCTATCACTATGCCGACCGGTACGAGACGCCGGTCCAGATGCAGGCCCGCATAAAAATAGGCCAGGGCGAGCACAAGCACCGAGAGAGCGCCAATGCCGGAGCCGGTTAACTTCCCTCCCGTGACCAATAACCCAACGAGTACGACCGTGACCATGTATGCCAGCCAATGCTTTACCCAACGCATCCCTCTTTCTATATCCGCCTGGCCGATGCGTGCACATGCCCGTGACCCGAGCCACATGGACAGGAGGAATCCGACAGGAGCTGCGACCCACCAGTACCACCTTATCCAACTTTTGTCGTCGACAAAATCGGACATGGGTAGGCCAAAGAGTATAATGACCGCCCAAAGTACATAGATGGAGCTGAAGGGGACGCTGTCCGAACGGTGTGCTGCGTCACGGACAAAGGCCAGATCCTCCCTGAGTTTTCCTATGTCAGACATGATGTACTCCTTGTTGATGAGAACTATTATTTAGTGATTACTCTTAATTATAGAGTATAAAAACGTTTATGTCAACAGAAAAACAAAATACGCTGAGATTTAAGGAGATACGGATGGAATTCGAAGTCGTCGACAGCCTACTGTGCTGGGTGGTTGATACGCCGCCCAGCCCCGGCATGGAACCCGGTGGATGTTTATGGTAGGATCAGTTGTAATTGGCTTCAGGAAATACGTTTGCCTTGGCTGGACGAATGTGCAACTACCAATCAAATCCGCAGTCTATCCTGTTCATGGAGCAGGATTAACGAAGCATCGTACGTCCTGAATTAAGTCCGCACCGTCAGCCCGTCGTGGAGGGCGGTGCGGTAGGCTTTGAGGGCGGGTACGAAACCGATCAGGAACCCGGCTGTCACCACGGCGCCCAGGAAGAGTAACTCGATCGAGCCGGGGGGGCTGATCGGGATGAAGAGCCCTACCTGCGCCTCGACCAGGGACTGTCCGGCCAGGAGCAGCACATACACCAGCACGAACCCGGCGAGTGCCCCCGCGGCGGCCAGGCACACCGACTCGAGCACCAGCAGGGAGACGATCCGTTTGGGCCCGGCTCCGACAGCGCGCAGGATCGCCATCTCCCGTCGACGCTCATCGAGCGAAGTGTAGAGCGAGACCAGCATACCCAGCAACCCTACCAGCACGACGAAGATCGAGATCAACCGTAGGCCGGTCTCGGCGTAACCCAGGCTGCGCCACATCTCGTTCAGGGCGACACCCGGGATCACGGCCATCATCGGCTCGTCCTCGAAGTCGTTGATTTCGCGCTGCAGCTGGAGTACGTCCCTGCGGTCGGTCGTGCCTACGAAGAACGACGTCACCTGATTGACTTCGACGTCCTCAATCGATAACTCCGCTTCCACGTGTGCATGGCCGTCGTCCTCGTGCGCGTGTCCGTCGTCAGTCTGGACCGCTCCTGTCTCTTCGTGGTCGTGTCCGTCGTCTGCAGCAGCTACCTCGGCCTCGTGATCATGGTCATGGGCTTGGTCATCGGCTGCATCCTCTTCATGGTCGTGTTCGTCGTGATCTTCGGCCGCATCCTCGTCGTGGGCATGATCGTCATGGTCGTGTCCGTCGTGATCTTCGGCCGCATCTTCGTCGCGGGCATGATGGTCGTGTCCGTCGTCCGCCGGGGCTTCCTCCGTCTCTTCGTGCGCGTGTCCGTCGTGGTCGTGTCCTTCGCCAGCAGCAGCTACCTCGGCTTCGTGATCGTGGTCATGGGCTTGGTCATCGGCTGCATCCTCTTCGTGGTCGTGTCCGTCGTGGTCGTCGGCTGCATCCTCGTCGTGGGCATGATCGTCATGATCGTGTCCGTCGTGGTCTTCGGCCGCATCCTCGTCGTGGGCATGATCGTCATGGTCGTGTCCTGCGTGGTCATCGGCCGCATCCTCGTCGTGGTCGTGCCCGTCGACTTCCGCCTCCCCTTCCTCGTGATGGTGCCCGTCATCCGCGGAAGCCGTATCGTCCTCGTGGTCGTGCCCGTCATCCGCCGAAGCCGCCTCCGCCTCGTGGTCGTGCCCGTCATCCGCCGAAGCCGCCTCCGCCTCATGGTCGTGCCCGTCGTCCTCCAGGTGGATGGCCTCCATACCTTCGAGGGTCACGTAGAGGGCGCGATCAACGGGGGTAAACGTCTTGGCGAGGACACCCACGACCGTGAAGGGCATGTGGTCGTGGACCAGGAAACCCACCTCGCTGAGCCCGTGCGTCACGGCGATCTCGTCACCCAGCGAGTAGTTCAATTCTGCCGCCACGTCTGCGCCCAGGGTCACGTCGAGCAGGTCCTCGCTTGCCCGTCCCTCCGCCAGCGCGACTTCCTGGCCGCCTCGGTAGCGGTAGTGGCGATAGAAGTCATCGTTCGTGCCGATGACCCGGAACCCTCTATGGCTGTCCCCCAGGCTGTAGGGGATGGTCCATTCGACGGCGGGGTGCTCCGCCCACTGCCGGTAAGCCTCCCACGAAACATTCTCTGTCGGCGCGCCCATGCCGAAGACCGAATACAGCAGCAGCTGAATCGTGCCGCCCTTGGTACCTACGATCAGGTCAGTCTGGCTTATGGTGTTGGAGAAACTCTCACGCATGCCCACGCGCACGTTCTCGACGCCCACCAGGAGGGCGACGCTGAGGGCGATGGAGCCCACCGTGAGCGAGGTGCTGAAGGCGCGGTTGCGGAGCGACTTGAGCGCGAGGTCCAGAACCAGCATCAGTTTACCGCCTTGTTGATGTCGGGGAGCGATATGGTACGGGAGAACATGCCCTCAAGGGTGCGGTCGTGGCTCACGAACACCAGCGTTGCACCGGCACGCTCGCATTCCTGGAAGAGCAGTTCGAGGAAGTCCTCGCGGCGGTCAAAATCCAGGGAGGAGGTCGGCTCATCGGCGACGATGAGCTCCGGCGCCCCGATGAGCGCACGACAGGCCGCCACCCGTTGCTGCTGCCCCACCGAGAGTTCGGTAACCGGCTTCTTCAGCAGATCGCCAATGTGGAGTTGATTGGCCAGCTGCGCGGCGGTCTCCTTCACGCCCGTGCCGTCCAGCCGGGTCCGTCGCCCCGCGTGCATGCGCACAGGAAGGGTGATGTTGTCGAGCACCGACAGGTAGGGGATGAGGTTGAACATCTGGAAGACATAGCCGATGTGCTCCGCACGGAAAGCGTCCCGCTGTGCGCCCGAAAGTGAGGTGAGGTCCTCGCCCAGTACGCTGACCTCTCCCTCATTCGCTTCCAGGACCCCCGCCAGCACGCCGAGCAGTGTCGTCTTGCCGCTGCCGCTGGGGCCGAACAGGAACGCGCGCGTTCCTTGCTCGACGGTCAATTCAGGGATGTCCAGCACCCAGGGGCCGTCGCCGTAACGGTAGCGCAGGTTCCGTATGTCGATAGTGTGGCTCAACTATGACCTTTCCTGTAAGGCGAATCTCTCCATAAACCGCGCGGCCTAGGTTCGGCAAGTGCGCGATCTGTATACATGCAGTCGTCCGCGTCGTTACATGCGGTAATCCGTTACAGAGATCAGTACTCGTAAGGATAAACCCGCTTGCCGGTGATGGTGAAGCCGACATAACCGTATACACTCTTGGTCAACTCGATCTTGATAACGCCTTCGACCCACACCGGGTTCCACCCGTTCAAAAACGCCCATTTGTCCTTTTCCATCTCGATGTAGATTAGCTGGTTGGGCGGGGGTGGCGGTGTGTGGATGCAGGCGCCGACATAGGGAACGAGTAGGAATTCCGTCACCGAGGACGCCCAGTCTTCAAGAGGTACCGCAAATCCGGGGACCTTGACCAGTTTGCCGTCTAGCGCCGCCAACTCCTTGCCCGGTTTGCCGGTGCGGTAGTCGAGGCTGGCCAGTATGTGCCAGCCCACCTTGATGGGTTCGTTGTCCTGTACGTATGGAGGTGCGTCGACCGGGGGCTCAGGGACGGGCTTCGGGGCGGCCTCCGGGGGTTCATGCACAACACTAAGGGACACCACGACCAACAAGGCGGCGGCAATAAAGAGTAGTCTACGGCTGGCGCCAATCATCGAAAACTCCGGTTGTGAGGTCGTCCGTTCGTTATATATAGCATACAACCAACTATTGGCAATATAAATGTATATGCTTCCTGGTTCATGCCGAGCAGATTCCTGGAAGCTGCGAGGGCTACCTGGCGCACCACCAGCCCTCAACGCAGATCACGATGGTCGAAACCCCGGGAAATCGAAACAAGCGGATGAAATGAAAACTCGAATCCGTCCTTTCCGTCAGATCCTTCTCCTGGCATTCGCGCTCCTGGCGTTTACGCTCCTGGCGTTCACGACCCCCGCGTGCGACAAGCCGACGTCCAGCGTTATCAGCGAACTGCAGATCCGGCTAGCGGCGCAGTCTCCGAACCGGCGGCACGTCGAATCCATCGTATTGCAATTCTCCGAGATGGCCGTACGCTCCGCCGCGAACAGCGAGTACGGAACCCCTGGCGCTCTGCCGCACACGATCGACCTGGCCGAACTGGGTGGGAGCGAAACCCGTATCCTGGATGTATTCTCCGTGGCCGAAGGCAGGTACGACGCGGCACGGCTCAAACTCGACGGCGTAACCGTGACGCTGACGAACGGTTCGCAGTTCAGCGAGGTATTCTCGCCACCGCTCAGCGTGGAGATCGTCGTCCAGGGTACTACCCCCGTAGTCGTTGAGCGAAACCGAAAGGCCGATGCGGTCATCGATTTCGACCCCATGCGTTCGATCACCCTCGAAGGAGACACGCGGCAGGTCCATGCCATCACCGGTTTCAGGTTTCGGCCCGTGGTCCGCCTGGTCGACCTGGCGAGTTCGGGACAGGTATCCGGTACCGTCAAGCACGATAACGGCACGCCCGCGGTCCTCCGGGACGATGTGCCGCTGCCCGGCTACCCGGTTACCCTCTTTCAACCCGGCGGGACGGATTCGGTGACGGTACGATCCAACGACACGGGCCGTTATTCCGCTTTCTTCATGCCGGCCGGGTCTTACGCCATGTACGTTCCGCAGACCGAAGAAACCGAAGCCTGGTCAGCGGAAATCGTCGAAGTGACGACCGCCAGTACCACCCGCCAGGACATCATCCTCGCCAGGCGCTGATGTCGCGGCCGGAGTGGTTGATGTCGCGGCCGGAGTGGTTGATGTCGCGGCCGGAGCGGATGATCTCGCGGATAATGATACCTTGACGGTATCGGGGCCGGTCTGCACATTGCCTTTCTGTTATCAGGAAAACAGGTTGGCCCGAATACGTGCAATTCCTGGACCGCGGTCCGGTGCGATTTCCACTGCGTGGGAAGGGGCGTTTGATGGCGTTTTACATGTACCTGTCCATAACCGGCGAAGGCAAAATCGCCATTTACGAAATGGATCCGGACAGCGGCGCACTGACCTTTAATGAAGATGTCGCCGCGGGCCCCGGCGTGATGCCCCTGGTTGCGGATGACCGCCTTGAACGTCTGTACGCCGGACTGCGCGGCGTACCGTCGGTACAGACCTACAGCCTGGATCGCAGAACGGGCGGCATAACGCTGCTGGGTACGACGCCATTCGACTGGGACACGACGTACATGTCCCTGGACAACACCGGCCGTTTTCTGCTGTCGGCTTCCAACGGGCACGCCGTGGCGGGCGTCCATGCCATCGGTTCGGGCGGTATCGTCCAGGCGCCGCCGGTGGACCGGCAAAAGACCGCACGGGGCGCCCACTACATACAGACCGACCGGTCGAACCGTTTCGCCTTCGTGCCCCACGTGTCGGAATCGAACACGATCTGCCAGTTCAAGTTCGACGAGCACACCGGCAGGCTGATTCCGAACGATCCGCCCCGGGTGGAGCAGCCCCCGGATACGGAACCGCGGCACTATTGCCACCATCCCAAGCTGAATGTGCTGTACGTCGACAATGAGAAGGCAAGCAGCGTGACGGCCTACCGCTTCGATCCGGACCGGGGAACACTGGAGGCGATGCAGACGGTGTCGACGTTACCCGCGGATTTCACCGGCGAGAACACCTGCGCGCAGTTCCACATACATCCAACGGGCCGGTTCATATACGTGAGCAACCGGGGCCACGACAGCATTGCCGGATTCGCGATCGACCCGGACTCCGGGATGCTGCGTGCCATCGGGCATGCGCCGACCGAGCAGACGCCCCGCGCCTTCAACCTGGATCCACAGGGCCGGTTTCTCTACGCCGCGGGCCAGGCAATGGGTAAACTGGCATCCTACGGGATCGACCAGGACTCGGGCGCGCTTGCGCCGCTCGAAGTGTACGACGTGGGACCATCGCCGGCCTGGGTGATGGTCCTGGACATGGATGCTTAAGGACGGACGGGAGTAAACCATGGCTTCCACCTTTGATCTCCTCGTAACCGACGGCATGGTCGTCAACCAGGAAGGCGTGACCGCCGCCACGGTCGCCGTACAGGACGGACGCATCGCGGGCGTGCTCGAACCCGACGCCCGGCCCAATAGCGCACAGCAGATTTCCGCGAAGGGCCTGCACGTACTGCCCGGCCTGATCGATCCCCACGTACACCTCCGATCGCCGGGCCATGAAGAGCGGGAAGACCCCGTCTCCGGCACGAGCGCCGCGGCCGCCGGCGGTATCACGACCCTGCTCGAGATGCCCATCTCACCGGTTGCGGCCAGTTCCGCCGAGGGACTCCGCAAGCGGGGCGAGGCCATCGGCGAACATGCGCTGATCGATTTCGGTCTCTACGGGGCGGCCGGCCATCAGAACGTGGACCTTATCGCCGAGGTGGCCGAGGCGGGCGCCGTGGCCTTCAAGACCTTCCTGACGGCGCCGCCGACCCATCGCGAGGGCGAGTTCTTCGGCCTCTGGTGCCTGGACTACTCGCTGCTGCGGGACGTTATGGCCGCCACGGCCGCCACGGGCCTGCGCCACAGCTTCCACTGCGAGAACTGGCCCATGATCGAGACGCTCATCGCCCGGCTGTCCGCCCAGGGCCGCAACGACGGTCTGGCCCATGCGGAAAGCCGGCCCTCCATCGTGGAAGACACCTCAGTCGCCATCATGATGAGCCTGGCCGCCGAGGCGGGCGGCCCCGTGGAAGTCGTGCACCTTTCGAGCCCCCGGGCCGCGCAGATGGTGAAGGAGGCCAAGGCGCGGGGCCTCGACGTCATCGCCGAGACCTGTCCCCAGTACCTCTTCCTGACCGACCAGGTCCTCTCCGCCCACCGCGGCTTTGCCAAGTGCAACCCGGCCCTGCGGCCGGCCGAAGAGGTCGAAGCGCTCTGGTCCTATCTGCACGACGGCACGTTGGAGTTCGTCGGCAGCGACCATTCCCCCTTCCGGCCGGAAGAGAAGGAAGGGGAAGACATCTTCGCCATACCGCCCGGCCTGCCCGGCCTGGAATCCATGGCGCCCCTGATGCTGACCGCGGTCAACGACGGCCGGCTGTCGATCACCGACCTGGTGCGGCTGATGTCGACCCGCCAGGCCGAGATCTTCCGGCTTCCCGGCAAGGGACGCATCGCCATCGGAAACGACGCCGATCTCACCTTCGTGGACCTGGACGCGCGGTGGACCTTCGACCGGAACCAGTGCTTCACCAAGGCAAGGGACGTCATGCGCATCGTGCACGGCATGCCCATGAAGGGCCGTGTCCTGCGTACCATGGTGCGCGGGGAGACGGTGTACGAGGACGGCAGGATCACGGGCCGGCCCGGTTACGGCCGGTGGCTGAAACCCAACTGACCGGAGAAAACCGTTTGACGGCAGGAAACGGCGGAATGCTGAAACCCGGCTGATTGAAAGGACAAAGCATGGCAGTTCCAGATCCCAAAGGCGTGTACACCATAGCGCCGACGCCTTTCGAAGAAGACGGCAGCCTGGATACGGGCAGCCTCTCGACGCTGACCAACTTCCTCATCGACCTGGGGATCGACGGGATGACCGTCCTAGGTGTCCTGGGCGAGACCAGCAAACTGGTCGAAGCCGAACGGGACCGGGTCATCGGGGGCGTGGTAGAAGCCGCTGCGGGACGGATCCCGATCTGCGCAGGAACCAGCCACACGGGGACGGACGGATGCGTCGCACTCAGCCGGCGGGCCGAGGAACTGGGCGCTTCCTCGCTCATGGTGGCGCCGCCGAAGCTGGCCAGGGGCACGGACGAAGCCCTGCTCGCCCACTACCTCAAGGTGGCCGACGCCGTATCGATACCCCTCGTGATCCAGGACCACCCCACCAGCAGCGGCGTCCAGATGAGCATCGAGTTCATCGCGACGGTGGCCGACCGGTCTCCGCAATGCCGGTTTCTCAAGCTGGAAGAAGAGCCGACTCCGCGCAAGGCCAGCCAGGTGCTCGCGGCCAATCCCGACGTGGAGATCTTCGGCGGACTGGGCGGCGTCATGCTCCTGGAGGAACTGCGCCACGGCTGCATGGGCACCATGACCGGCTTCGCCTACCCCGATATCCTGAAGGACATCCACACGAAGTACATGTCCGGCGACATCGACGGCGCCACCGAGACCTTCTACAGGTACTGTCCCCTGATCCGCTTCGAGGCCCAGACCGGCATCGGGTTGTCCATCCGCAAGAACGTCTACCAGCGGCGCGGCGCGATTAAGACCGCACGGGCGCGCCAGCCTTACGTCCCCCTGGACGACGGGACCCTGGCGGACCTGAACGATCTGCTGACGAGACTCGGATTGGAGTGATCGCTAAGGGCGAGGTACGCGCGGGCAGCGGCGCGGACGAGGGCGCAAGCGGCGGCGCCGACACGAGCGCTCAATCCAGCAAGTAACGCGGTCGCTCAATCCCGCCAGTCGAGCAGGACCCCCAGCGCATCGCCCGGCTTTTGGTAGAGCAGCGCGAAGGCGTCTGCCGCCTGGTGCCAGGGGAAACGGTGCGTGGTCATTCGATCGGTCCGGATCGCGCCCGATGCGAGGAGTTCCATGGCGCGACGGGACTGGCGGGCACCCGCGCACGTCCGGAAATACCCACCCAGCAGTTTGCGACCCTGGATCTTGTTCGATGGCAGCGAAAGCGGCTGGTCCTCGTACAGCCCGATCAGGTGCATCAGCCCGCCAATGGCCAGCATGTCGAGTCCCTGCCCGAAGGCGGCCGGACCCGCGGGACCGCCCACGGCGTAGACCACGATATCGGCACCGAGGCCGTTGGTCAGGCGCTTTACGGCCCTGACGGGATCTTCCTTGCGGGCGTTGATCACCGTATCGGCGCCGCATTCCGCCGCCATGGCGCACCGGTTGGCCAGTGCGTCCACGGCCACCACCCTGCCCACGCCATTTGCCTTGATGACCTGGAGGATCAGGTTGCCCACGAGGCCCTGGCCGAGCACGACCACGGTGTCCTGGGGCTGGATGTCCTCCACTCCCACCCAGGTGACCGCCCCCGCCGTCAGTGGGTAGTACGGGGCGCGGTCGAAGGAAAGGTCCGCCGGCATGGGCATGACGATGGTCTGGTCCCACGGAAAGACGAGCCGCGTCGGCCGGACCACGTACTGGGCATGGGGTGCCAGGGCGACGACTCGGTCGCCGGTTTCAAGGTGTTCGACCCCCTCCCCCAGCGCATCCACCGTACCCGCCATGGAATAGCCCATGATGTCCGGGCTCACCGCGTGTTCCCGCGTGTACCGGCCGCCAAGCTCGGAACCCCGGCTGATGAGGCTGCACATCGCCCTGATCCGGACCTCTCCGGGACCGGGTTCGGGAATCGGCACCTCCTCGAGCTCGATCCGGTGGAGCCCTTCGGGCTTGATGACGCGTTTCATGGTTGAGGTTTTCATTTTCGTCATACCCGAAAATCAATCCAGCGTGAACTTCGCCAGGGTTCTTTGAACGTCGCTGACGTCAATGCCCTTCTTGAACTCTTTCTTAACGGGCAATTCGTTTCCGGAAATCCATATCTTCATCTCGGAGTCAAGGTCAATCCGCCCGGCAGTTTCGAACGAGAAATGGGTAATCGACTTATACGGGATGGAGTGGTACTCCGTCTTTTTGCCGGATATCCCCTGTTTATCCACCAGGATCAGCCGCCGGTCCGTGAAAGCGAACAGGTCTCTGACCAGCTTGAAGACCCGGACCAGTTTCTCTTCCTCTATCAGTATCTGCGAGAACTCCTTTTCCATCTCTTCAACTTCGACCTCCGAAGCGTTGCCCATGACGGCGTTCAGAATCGACACAATGCCTCCTTATGGTTTCTCCCTGTAGTCTCTCCCTGTAGTTTCTCCCTGTAGTCTCTCCCGGTATGTGCTACCCGGATTCTTCCTGAACTATCCTGATTCTTCCTGAACAGTAATGCCGGTAAAGCGGCAGTCCGTCAAGACCGGTCTTCCTCGTCCAGCAGCGCCGCGGCTTTTCGAAGAACGTCATCCATGGCCTCGGCGGGCAATGCGCAGATCCGCACCACCCCGCCGGACCGCCAGTCCACGCTTTCCAGTTGATCGGCCAGGATGATCCCGGTTGCCGGGAGCCCCGCGGGGATCGCGACTTCGAAGGGATAGCCCTTCTCCTCGTCGGTAATGGGACAGAGGAGGGCCAGGCCGGCCCTGCGGTTATAGACCTCGGGCGAAACCGTGACGGCGGGTCGTCCGGAAGGCAGGTAGGTGCCCTTCCCCGACCTGGAATAGATCCACACGATCTCGCCCCGAACCGGTACGTAGCTTGATGTAGCCATTGTCGTCTCCTTGTATCTCGTCAGCCGTGGCTGCCGATGCTGATTCTGCCGTGCAGGTTACGTTTCGAGATGCCCGGCAGCAGGTCGGGCAGTTTGAACCGGGTTCGTTCCAGCGGGACCAGGGTCAGTTCCTTGCCCCGGAGCACGAGTACCACCGGCGAATCGTCCCGGACGCCCATCTGGACGGCGACCGGTTTCGGGATGCGCAGCGCCAGGCTGTTGCCCCATTTCTTAACGCGGGATTTCATGCGAGCCTCCTGTGTAAACGACGTACATACCTCGTCTAGACACACCACCAATGGGTGTATCTACCCTGGTTCGTTAATTGATTAGTCGAGGTAGTTGGAGGAGTCTCGACAGAATAGAAAACGGTTACAAGAATCTCCGCTGTTGCCATGGGAGCCACCATAGACGAGGCCCTGATGAACGCGGAAGAAGCACTTAGGGATTATGCGATCGAAACCGAAATGGACGGCGATGCGGTTGTGCAGCCATGCGAACTGGACGAAGTCGTGGTTGACCCGGGCCAGATATTGACGGCTGTCCCACTGATCCGTCAATCCGGTCGAAGCGTACGCATACATATGGCCATCAACGAGGGCGTGGCAGTCTTTATAGACAGCGAGGCGAACCGGCGAGGAATGACACGTACGGCTTACGTGGAATGGATGGCGCGGCGTATCGCCATGATGGGTGGATAAAGGCAGGTTACTGCATCGTCTTCCGCAGGGTATACCGTCCCGGTTCGGGGACGTACCCCAGCTTGCGGTTGATCGCCAGCATGGGGGCGTTCATCGAATCATTGTGCGTGCTGATCGACCGTGCGCCCTGGCTTCGGGCATAGCGTATCGCGGCGAGCTTCAGCGCCAGGGCGATATGTCGCCTGCGGTATGGCCGGATTACCCCGGTGTGCACGTTGAATGCCTCACGTACCTCCGGGTAGAGCCGAACGGCGCAGATCCCAACCCATTGATCGCCGTCGGCTGCGAATAACTGGCCGTCCGGACGATACCAGCCCGACTCGTAGACCCACTCGTTGAACTCCTCGAAGGACAGCCCGGGTTCCGTCCAACCCGGCACATCCCGGTCCGTTATCGCATTGACTTCGTAGAGTTTCCTGCGCGCTTCTGGCGTATCTCCGAAATCTGCAAGGGAGTATATCCGTATACCCGATGCCGCATGGTCCTCGATGAACTGCGCATGGGGTGAGTCGTCGAAGCGATCCAGGTCCAGGCTCGACTGAAACAGGTGCCGGTCATTTTCGAATCCCCGCCATATTGCGAAGGCCTGTGAAACGGCGCAGTCGTCACGGACTTCGCTGGTCACCGTGCAGGCGTTGTGGTGCTTAAGAAACGCCAGCATGTCCGAGTATAGTGCCGCGCCGATGCCCCGTCCGCGCCACCCCGGCGCCACCCCGGCCCAGGCGTAGAACTGTCCTTCCGGATCCCAGGTTTCGTGGACCGACACCGCGTAACCCGCCACGGCATCGTCGACCTCCGTCACAGCCACCTGGCGATAGCTGATTCTGCCCGGTGCGTCGTGGGTCAACCACTCGTGCACGGTCTCTTCGGATACGGGATTCTGCTCGAAGGCATTAACGACGGAAGCGATGCCGGATTCATCGGTGGAAGGAAGGGCGGGGCGGAGACGGAACATGAGGTTGGATGGGTAGAGATCCTATTGCCTGTAGCCTGCAGCGAGCCGCCCTACACCAGCACCCCGGGCATGGGCTTGAACTGGCAGGCCTCGACGAAGACATCGAAGAAGTCGGGGGTGGTTTCGAGTTCAACGTGCTCGATCTTTTTGACCAGTGCCTCCAGTTCCGCGCGGCGGGAGCGGGACAGGAGGATCTCCCGGGCGCCCTGGACGGCGGCGTTGCCGACCTTGACGATGCGCTCCTCGGGCACGGGGGCCAGGAACCCGATGTCGATGGCGTTGCGCACGTCCACGTAGTTGGCGAAACCCCCGGCGAGGAAGAGGCGGTCCACGTCGCCGGGCGCGACGCCGAACGTACGCATCACGATATACTGCCCGCAGTAGTTGGCGGCCTTGGCCTGGGCCAGGTTGCTGGCGTCCTGCCGGGACAGGGTGATACCTGACTCGGCCACGACGTCCACTTCGAACTGTTTCCGGTCAGAAAAAACGCCTTTCGGGCTCATCATGCCGTGGCGGCGCAGTTCCGCGAGCAGGTCGATCAGTCCGGAGCCGCAGATGCCCTGGGGCGCGGTATCGCCGATGGTGCTCCAGGCGAACCGCCCATCTTCCCACTTCAGCGATTCGATAGCGCCTTCGTAGCCCGGCATGCCGTACTGGATGCCGCCGCCCTCGAAGGCGGGTCCCGCGGGACATGATGCCGTGATCATGCGCCCGTTGCCCGCCACGACCACCTCGGTGTTGGTGCCCACGTCCACGAGCATGGATACGCCCGGCTGCGCGGCCAGTTCGACGGTGGCCAGGTCGGCCGCCACGTCGCCGCCCACGTGGCTGGCGATGAGGGGCATACCGTAGACCCGGGCCTTCGGATTGGCCCGGAGCCCCAGGCGGCGCGTGCCGATGGTGAGCGCCGTGGTCTCCCGCTCGCCCGCGAGGTATTCGTTTTCGATCATGGATTTGTAAGGCTTCTGGCCGATACTCTGCACGTCGAGCCGGAAGAAGAGGTCCCGCATGGTGGCGTTGCCCGCCACGACGATCTCGTAGATCTCCTGCCGCACCGTGCCCGTGCGTTCGCACCAGTCCACGATCTCGTGGTTGACGGCGTTGATGATGGCGTTCCAGAGTTCGTCCTCGAAGGCGCCGTCGTAGGAGATGCGGTGCATCACGTCGCTGCCGCCGAAGCGCTGGGGGTTCTCGAAGGAACAGACGTGGACGCTTTTGCCGGTCTCGAGATCCACGAAGTCCATGACCACCGTGGTCGTGCCCAGGTCGATCGCGAGCCCGTAGACGTGTCCGCGGTACTGGTCCACCTGCTCGCCGTCGTAGAAGACGTCATCGCCCCGCCGGGTAACCACGGGATCGAGCGCCGTCTCCTTTTCTTCGGTAACAGTCAGGATCTTGGGCGTACGCCGCAGGGGTGCGAAGGCGACGTCCACGTTGGGGTCGATGACGCGCGCCTGGCAGGCGAGGCGGTAGTTTTCCCGCAGGAAGGACTCCGGCTTCGTCCGGGGCGCCAGCCCCTCCATCCCCTGCTGGATTTCCACGATGCACTCGTGGCAGATGCCGTTTCGGAAACAGGACGTGGGTACCTGTACGGCGAGATCGTCGGCGTAGTCGAAGATGGACTTGCCGATAACCGAGGGCCGGGTCGTCGTGCCGTCGGTCACCGATCCACCGGTCACCGGTCCGCCGGCCGGGTCCGCGGCCGGGTCCGCGGATGGATCCAAGGGCGCTTCCTCCGTCTCCCAGGCGCTGCGATAGTCAAGCTTGTCATCGCCGCCGCATACAAGCAGTCCGCCGGCTTCACGGGGCTTGCGCTGGTTGCGGCACCCGAACCGGGCGGTGCATTCGTCGAATCGGTTCTTGTAGGGGCAGCGGTAGGTGGCCTGCTCGGTCGCATGGACCATCATGTCCTTGAAGATGGCCGTGATGCGGTCCAGCCGCTCCTGGTACGCCGCCTTGTCGATCTTTTTCATGGGAGAATTAAGGGGAGGCTTGGCCGACCGTCAGTCTTCCTGTTCCTGCTTGAGTTCCACGAGGAGACGCTGGGCCAGTTCCACGCAGCCCACCGCGTCCTCGGCGGTGCCGTCGGCGCCCATGTCGTCAGCGAACTCCTGGGTGACCGACGCGCCGCCCACCATGATCTTGACGTCCTCCCGCATGTCGTTGTCGATGAAGGCGTCGATGGTCTTGCCCATGTTGGGCATGGTCGTGGTGAGCAGGGCCGACATGCCCAGCAGGGGCGCTTCGTGTTCCTCCACCGCGTCCATGAACTCGTCCTCGGAGGTGTCCACCCCCAGGTCGTGGACCACGAACCCGGCGCCGCGCAACATCATGATGCACAGGTTCTTGCCGATGTCGTGGAGGTCGCCCTTGACCGTGCCCATGATGACGGTGCCGACAGGTTCGATGCCCGAGGCGGAGAGGATGGGCTCGATGTGGGCCATCCCGGCCTTCATGGCCCGGGCGCAGGCGAGAACTTCCGGGACGAAGATGAAGTTCTCCCGGAACTTGATGCCCACGACGCTCATGCCGGCGATCAGGCCGTCGTCCATCACCTCAAGCGCCTCGACCCCGTCGTCCAGCGCAGACCTGGTCAGCGTGTCGACCGTCCCGTTGTCCCCGTCGATGAGGGCCGCGGAGATCTCCTGCATGGCGGGGGTCGCCCGGGCGAAAGCGTCGATGATCCGCGTCCGCTCGTTGGGCCTTTCGATGAACTCTTCTATCTCGTCCTTCAGAAAGTCGTTGGCAATATCGTTAAGTGCTGCCATGCGCTCCCGTCCGGTCCTCCGTGATCATGCAAGAAATGAAACCTGCCGCTTTTGCCAGGCGGTCCGCCGCGCGGCGCGGGGCGGCGTATACAGTCGTCGAACGCGACTCACGGACCGATATGCGCGTGGTGGACATGCCAGTCCTTCACCGCCTGCGGAATCGCCTTCAGGTTCTCGACGGACGCCTGCAGGGGAACGGCGCACTCCGGTCCCACCATATGAATCCCGTGTTCCAGGTTCTGGTGGACTTCCATGCACACCTCTTCCGGTCCCCGTGCGAAGAGCGTCTCGGGATTGTTGATGTTGCCCACGAGGGAGATCTTGCCGTCGACGGCCTCCATGGACTCCTGGGGCTTGTTTTTCGAATCGAAATGAAATGCCGCGAAGCCGGTCTCCGCGATGTAGCCCATGCGGTCCACGGTACGCCCGCAGATATGCATGATCAGCGGGATGGGAATCCGTTCGGCCATCTCGATGTGCAGGTCCCGAAGAAACCGCCGGTAGTAGTCGCTGCTCACCAGGTCGCCCGTGGCGTGGTCGGGCAGGGTCAGTGCGTCCGCACCGGCCTCGATCTGCGCGATGCCGAACTCCACCGTGGCTTCCTTCATGCGGTCCAGGGCGAGATGGGTCCTTCCGGGGTCGTCGAGGGACATGAGCAGGAAGGGTTCCACGCCGAAGCAGTGGTATCCCAGGGACCAGGGTCCCATGGTCTTGCCGATGACCGCCACCTCGTCGCCATATTCCTTCTTGAGCTTCTTGATGGCCTCGAGGACGCATTTCGTGTCCTGGTGCGTCAGGAAATCCGGGGGGAGCTTGATGTCGTCCACGTCCGTCCAGATGGGCTCGCGCATTTGAACGGTCGGCCAGTTGTCCTTCTGCTCCCACTGGATCTTGCAACCCAGTGCGGAGGACTCCTGGATGATGGTAAAGACCGGCATGATGGTGTCGAATCCAAGTTCGGTGTAGCTCGTGGCCGCCAGACGGGCCATGAGCTCCGGGTCCCGGTTGGCGTCCGGAAAAGGCGCGTCGACGAGATCCATCAGTTCCACCGTGGCGACCGACGTCGGATTGCACACGGGCGTGCGGTCCACGGGCTCTCCCTTCAGTGCGGCGAGTACCCGGTCCCGGCCCTTCATCTGCTTTATGGTGTTATCGCTCATAACGGTCTCCTTTAACCGTCCTGCTGACTGGGCGCGGCCAGGACGCCCCGGCTCGCGACCGCTTCCTGTTCGCGCAGGACGGCCCGGACGTTGGGTGCGCGGACCAGCAACAGCCCGACCAGCGCGTCGTGTTCCTGGCCACAGGGGAAAGCCACCTGGTCCAGCGTGCCGCTTACCTCGTCCATCTCGGCCAGTTTCATCAGCCCGCCGGCGATAAAGGAGATGCGACGCTCGCGGTCCTTGCCCTCGCCGTGGGCTGTAACGCGGTAGACGCCGTCGCCCTCGCTCAGGACCTGGATCTGCAAGCCCGACTTCTTGTCCAGGATCTGCAGCGGCCGTGGTTCGACGGGGCCGGCCGGATCCAGTTTGCAGGCTTCGAGGAACACCCGCTTTACCGCCCGCTGGTGTGCATAGCCGCAGTGGAACTGCAGGCGCCCTCCGCTGGCCGGCTCCATGCCTCCGAGGACTTCCATGGCCTTCACCACGAAGGCGATCCGATCCTCGACGCCTTCCCGCCGGCTGTAGGTGAATACCTGGTAGACCGGTCCCGCGTCGTCCTGCTGGCGGTACAGGCCGATCGAAATGTCCCCGAAATGAGCATCGAGAGGTACCAGTTCGATGCGCCTGCCTATGTCGACCGTCTGACCCAAAGGACTGCTCCACTCATGACCGTTCGCGGCCGATCCTGTCCACCGCCGCGGACGGTTATCTCCGGACCGCATACCGCTGTCCATCTCTTCAACGTTCGCGGCCGATCCTATCCCCTTTCGTATCCGTCTTCCAACTGCTTCAGAACGGCTTCCGCCACCGATTCGACCTCTTCTTCTTCGCCCGGCCATTCCTGCTTACCGGACCATTGCCACTCGTCGAGGTAGGCGTCGGTGCCGGTCAGTCCGTCCCGCATGGCCACCCGGTCGATTTCCTGCTGGAACCAGTCGGGCATCTGGCGCGAAAGGGGCCGGCGTCCTCCGGTGCGGTCACCGTAGACGCGCACCTGCGCCGGGATGTCCCGCCAGTAGAGTACCTGGTACACGGCCATGGTGATCGATCCTGTGCTCAAGCCGACGGGTCCACCCGGTCCATCGCTTCGCGAAAGGCCCGGATATGAGCGACCCCCGTGCCGCAGCATCCGCCGATGAAATAGGCGCCGGCCTCGAGGAGTTCCGGTATGTAAGCGGCCATCTGTTCCGGGGTATTGTCGTAGTAGGTCCGGTGTTGATCGTCCAGCCGGGCCCTGCCCGCGTTGGGATAGGCCATCATGCGTTTCGGCGTCTCCCCCCGGGCATCCATGGCGCGCTTCAACTGGCCGATGCCGTTGATGGCGTAAGGCATCCCCGTGTGCTCGTCGCGCCGGGACTCAGCGCCGCAGTTCAGCCCGACGACCTGTACGTGTGCAAGCAGGTCGCGTCCGCCGGACTGCGCGCCACCCAGGCCGCCCGCCAGGATCTCCAGGAGATTGGCCGCCGAGTGGCCCCAGTCCGTCTTGTAGACGACCTCGCCCGTGGCGCGGTCCTTCGTATACTTGTACGTCTGGTTCACGGCAATGGGTAGATCGAACTGCCTCAACACGTCCACGGCCAGGGCCGCCTCGTTGGCGGAGAACATGGTCTCGACGCAGAAGAAATCAACGCCGCCCTCCGCGAGCGTCGTGCCCACACGCTCGTGGGCGTCCCGGGCGATGCTGTTCGCGATGCCGAACTCCGTGTCGCCGCTGTCGGCCTCGATGGCGCCCGGCAGGGGACCGATGGAACCGGCGAGGTAAACGTCCCGCCCGCTGCGTTCGATAGCGGCCCGGGCATGTTCCAGGGACAGACGGATCAGTCCATCGGATTCCGAGGCGTCTTTGCCGGCCATTTCGAGATGAGGAAAAGACGCCACGAACGTATTCGTCCCGATCGCTTCCGAGCCTGCTTCAATATAATCGAAGTGGATGTCCCTGACAATGTCGGGGTACAGCTCGTTGGCCAGCGCGCTGTTGGCCAGTTCGATGCCGCGGGCGAAGAGTTCGGTGCCGAAACCGCCGTCGTATAGGAGGGGGCGGTCGTCGGCGATGCGTTCAAGAAAGGATATCATGCTGCATACTCCGGAAGAACGGTCCGTTCACCTGGCGACTGAATGGACATCGCCTGGCGCCTGCATTGCTGCCGCCGCGCCTCAGGGCGCCTCGAAGGACACCTGCTCGCGGGTGCGCAACTCCATCGGCCGAAGCGCATGGTAGATGAATTCGTTGACCGGCGTGGGCACGCCCGCTTCCCTGCCCATGCGGACCAGCGCGCCGGTCTGGGCTTCGAGTTCGGAGAAGCGCTCTTCCATGATATCCCGCTGCATGGAGGCGGTACCGCCGTATTCCACGCTGTCCAGGGTGGCCAGGGTCTGGGCCACGATGTCTTCAGGTAGGCTGACGCCCAGGGCGGTGGCCACCTGGTGGATTTCCTCCATGGCCGTTTCGAGAAGCCGCCGCGTCCCGGGCTGGCTGCGGACGACGCCGATCGGCGCGCGGGTCACGCCGCCGATTCCGCTCCATGAGGCGATGAGGATGTACTTGCGCCACATGGCGGCCTGAATGTCCGCCGGCGTGTCCACGATGAGTCCCCTGGCGCCTTCGAAGGCCCGGCGGAGCCGGTCGACCCGTTCGCTGGACCGGTTGTCCCATTCGCCGAAATTGACGAAGGGCTCGTAGGCGACGTGCCGGATGAGACCCGGTTCGGCGATGAACGAGACGATCCCGCATACGCCGCCGAGTACGTGACGCCAGCCGAATTCCCTGGCGAGTTGCTCCGGGGTCTCCACCCCGTTCTCCATGGGCAGGATGCAGGTATCCGGTCCGAGCAGGGGCCGGAGTCCGTCGAGGGCGTCGGGTACCTGCCAGCACTTGACGCAGAGCATGACGACGTCCACGTCGCCGGCCTGCCTGGAATCGCCGATGGCCTCGATGGAAGGCAGCGTAAAGTCGCCCTTGGTGCTTTCCACGCGGAGACCGTCCCGCTGAAGGGCTTCCAGGTGCTCGCCGCGCGCGATGAATACGACCTCTTCCCCCGCCTCGGCAAGCCGTCCGCCGTAATAACCGCCTACGCCTCCCGTACCGAATACCGCTATGCGCACATGTGCCTCCGCTGGTCCCGGAATCCCGGTCGATGAATCGATTTCCTTTTTACGCCTTCCCTATGACACCGCGCCGGGTCGGTAGCCACCTTCGACTCCGGTCCGGCGCCGTCAAGCAAGCAGGCCAATATAATGGAATGAAGTTCGGGAGAGCAACTGCTTTTCAAGGCACCCGGCGAGAGACTGCGACCGGCGAGACGCACGGAGAACAACTCGCTCCCACCGCCGTGTTCGTCAACGCCCACCGCGCTCGAGTACGAAGGCTTCCATGGCGTAGTACTGGGGGAAGCCCAGCTTGTCGAGACGCCGGGCCGTGTGGGTGTTGCGGTCCTGCACCCGCTCCCAGAATTCCCGGTCGTCGTACGCGCCGGGGAACATGGCGGTGTCCTTCTGGGATTCGTGCCGGAAGATGGCCTGGATCTTGCGCTGGAGGTCTTCATAAGACAGGGGGATGAACACATCCGCCTCGTCCACTTCCCACTCCTGCCATGCGCCCCGGTAGAGCCACACGTCCGGGTCCGTCCGGTCGTAGACGGCGAGGGCTCGATCGATGACCTCCTTGCACATGCGGTGGGTGCCGTGGGGATCGGACAGGTCTCCGGCGACGAAGACGACTTCGGGACGGATGTCGTTGAGCAGATCGAGGACGATCCCCACGTCCTCTTCGCCGATGGGGTGCTTCTTCACCTGGCCGGTCTTGTAGAAGGGCAGGTCCAGGAACCGGGTCTTTTCCGGCGGGATGTCGAGCGTCGAAGCCGCCGCGATGGCTTCGGACCGGCGGATGTTGGTCTTTATGACCTGGACTTCGGGGATGTCCACCTGGCCGGCCTGCTTCGTCTCGATGAAGGACCGCACCTTGTCCACGATGCCGTCGAACTTCGCGTGGGCGCAACCCAGGTCCCGGAAGGTCAGGCCGATGAAATCGATAAGCCGTTTCACGTCCTCGTCGAAGACGGCGATGTTGCCGCTGGTCATGTAGGCGATGGTGATGTCGTTCCCGGCGCCGGACAAACGGTACAGCGTGCCGCCCATGGAGATGACGTCGTCGTCCGGGTGGGGCGAGAAGCAGATGCACCGCTTGTTGGAGAAGAAGTCCTCCCGGCCGTAGATCTTGGCGCGGACCGCGTCGAAGGTCTTTCGGTTGAGCTCGTCGACCGAAGGGACGGTATCGACCAGGGAGTAGAGGTCGCAGGCGTTGTAGTCCCTTCGCTGCAGGTGCAAAACCGGCTTTTCCACCTGCTCGCACAGCCAGAGCACGGCCCGTTGCGAGAGCTGGTCGGTCCAATCCACCGCATGGTTGTTCAGCCAGGGACGCTTGACCCGGGTCAGCTCGCTGGACGCGGGCGGATCGATGAAGACCGTCGCGTTCGGGTGGTTCTGGAGGTAGCTGGCCGCCACGAGGGGGCTGACCTCGCCCTCCACCGCCTGGCGGATGATGGGCGCCTTGTGCTCGCCCGTGGCCATGAGGATGATGCGTTCCGCGTCGAGGATGGTCCCCACGCCCATGGTCACCGCCTCGATGGGCACGTTGTCCTCGCCGAAGAAATCGGAAGCGGCGTCCTTGCGCGTGCTCTCGTCCAGCCGGATCAGCCGGGTGCGGGTGTTCGGAAGGGAGCCCGGTTCGTTGAATCCGATGTGGCCGGTGCGCCCGATGCCCAGGAGCTGGATGCCGATGCCGCCCACGGACCGGATCCGTTCCTCGTACCACGCGCAGTGATCCTCGATCTCCTCCGGGGCCAGGTCGCCCAGGGGGATGTGGACCTGGTCCGCGGGTATGTCGACGTGGTCGAAGAGATACTCGTGCATGTAGCGGTGATAGCTCTGGGCCGACTGCCGCGACATGGGGTAGTACTCGTCGAGGTTGAAGGTGACGATGTTCTCGAAACTGATGCCGCCGCGGTGCAGCGCGATCAGTTCCCCGTATACGTCGATGGGCGTGGAACCCGTGCAGAGACCCAGCACGGCCGTCTTCCCCGCCTTGGCGCGCGCCTGCGCGTAAGCGACGATCTCCCTGGCGACGGTCCGGGAGAGCGCCTTGTGGTCGGGACAGATGGCGACAGATATGTGTTCGGTGTCGGGATGCATGAAATTAAACTGTCCGGTCAAACCGTTGACGATGTGTGGCGACGGTTCCGCCGTAACGACGGTTACGCCTTTGGCGACGGTTCCACCCCCGCGACGACGGTTACGCCGTAACGACGGTTACGCCCCCGCGACGACGATTACGCCGCGGGTTTCTGCCCCGAGGCCAGGAAGATCCCGATGCGGGCGAAATCGTCGCAGCAGGTCGACTGCACTTCACAGGAGGTGCCGGCGTCGCCCACGCGGACGTCCCGCAGTCCCGCCGCCTCGAACCAGGTCCTTATATCGGTTCGCTTGAATCCCAGCCAGCGGTCGTGGTGCTCTTCGCGCAGAAACTCGAATTCGTGCTCGTCCGCATCCGTGATCACCAGTTTACCGTCCGGTTTCAGGATTCTTGCCATCTCCCGGATGGCGTCCGGTGGCGATTCAACGTGATGGAGACACATGTTGGCGAAGGCGTAGTCGACCGTTTCACCGGGAATGGGAATGTCTTCGGCGTTGCCGATGCGGTAGTCGATCGCCGGGTACCGGGCGAATTTCGTCCTCATTTCATTCAGGATGACTTCGGACTGGTCGACGGCGATCACCCGCAGCCCTTCCTCGATCAGGCCCTGCGAGATAAAGCCCGTGCCGGCGCCGATGTCGGCGGCGACTTTGCCCGTTTCGACCTCGGCCGCCGCCAGGGCGCTCACCCGGACGTCGTCGGAGTAAAATCCTTCGCGCATTTCGTCCCAGTCCGGGGCGACACGATCGAAGAAGTTCTTGCTGCTCAACGGCATACTTTCCTTGTTTGCGCCATGGCGAACTTTGTGTCATGCGCGCGCCTTCTCGCGAACGCATGGGGGAACGCGCCTGGAGTCCTTCCGTCAGGCACGGGCATCAGTGGACACCCCAGGGGTCACCGGAGACGCACAGGGCGTGTATTATAATTGCACGCATACAATATACATATATTATCAAATTACACGCGAAAGTGTCAATTCCTTCGCGAACCCGTGCCCGGTCGTTCGCGTAACTGACTTAAAAAACAAGAGTTATTTAACCATTTTACATCCTTCATGAGACTTTGCCTGGATAGTTTCGTCCCGCCCCTCGACCGGATCACGAAGGGGACCGCAAGCTGGGTCAGGGAGCTGGGTTTCTCCGTCGTGGGCGTGGACCTGGAACCGGTCTTGCCGGTCGATGTGAATACCTGCCGTGCGGTCCGCGAGGTTCTCGATGGGGAAGGCGTCTCCATCGGCCAGGTCTGGAGCGTGGAGACGCCCCTCGTCCGACCGGACCGGGGTGAATCCGCGACTCATCTCCAGGACCTGCGCAACCGCGTACCCCTGGCCGCGGCCCTCGGTTGCCGGGTGCTCCTCACGGAAGCCGGCGGCATGCACCCGGCGAACGCCCGGTATCCCCACCCGCAGAACCACGGCGAAGAAGCGCTGGCGCGGCTCGTAGCGGCGTTGAAGGAGGTCGCGCCCTTCGCCGGGGACCACGGCGTAACCATCGCGCCGGAGATGTCGCTGATGACGATCCTGTCGACTGTGGCCCGCGCGGAAGCACTCGTCACGGAAGTCGGCCACACCGGCATCGGGGTCAACTTCGATCCCGCAAACATCCTCGATCCACTCAACATGTACGATTCCGGCGCGTTCGTGGACGACGCCTTCGACCGCCTGGGAAGCCGCATCGTGAACGTCCATGCCAAGGACACGGCGGCCCGGGACGTGCCCCTCATCGTACACCTCGAGGAACGGTCCGCCGGCCAGGGCGTGCTGGACTACGAGCGCCTGTTGCGCCGCGCGGCATCTCTGCCGGAGTGGACGTGCATCGTCGTGGAGCACCTTACCGACTACGGGCAGGTGGATGAGGTGAGGCGGTTCCTGGTGGAAACGGCCGAGAAGGCGGGCGCGCGGTTCGAGTAACCGGCCGCGCTGCTCCTACGCGCAGAGCTCGTGGTCCTTGCTCCACCGGTTGAAGGACGGGTTGGGCAGGCCGGCGAGGGCGTCCCTGGCATCCACCCACATCTGGTCCCACGCCACGGGATCAGTCAGGATTCGCTCCGGGTTGGCCTTGCTGCGGGCCACGAATCCGGGAAAGGCGCCCCGTCCCGATGCCTGGCCGATGGGGTTGTAGCGCAGGTCGTAGCTCCACCGGATCTCGTTGCTCTTGTTGGGCAGCGACGAGTGGCAGGTATGCTTGTGCAGGAACAGGACGTCGCCGGGCTTTGTCGGCTGGGGAACGGCGGTGGACCGGTCCTTCACCTTCTCAGGGATTTCGAGGCCCCAGATATCGGGGCAGTGGTGAAGCAGCCCGTCGCGGTGGCTTTCGGGGATGACGGCCAGGCATCCCTGGTCGACGGTCGCCTCTTTCAACGAGAACCATACCGTCAGCATGTCGGTGTCGTCGGCCTCTTTCGTGACGACGCCGTTGTCCTGGTGCCACGGCGAGATGCCGAGTTGAATGCGCCCCGTGTTGGGGTTGATCGGCGTCAGGTGCTCGGGAAGCTTGATGCGCACGTGCTGGACCGGGTTGGAGTAGATCTCCGGACCAATGAAGCACTCCACGGCATCGAGCAGCCCCGGGTTGGTCAGGACGTCGAACACCGCCGGACCGCACCAAAAGGGTGTATCTTCCTTGATATTGCCCTGGGGCAGGGTAAAATCAAAATACTGCGCGTGGACTGAGCCGCTTTCCCCCCAGACTTTCGTGATGCGTTCGCCGAAAGGCAGGTCTTCGTACCTGGATTCGATTTTTCCTGACAGGTACAGTTCGTCTGCGAGCCGATCGAGCACGGTCCCGTATTCCTCGATCACGGGATCGAGCACTTCTTCCTGGTCCAGCAGGCCCCGCACCATCAAGTAACCCTGGTCTTCGAAGAAGGCCATCTGTTCGTCGGAAATGGGTGACATTACAACCTCCCTATCGCTTTTTGCAGGGTCTGGCGGGTCGTCCGCGTCAGGACGCGTCAACATATAGACAAGAATTCGGCGCGTCAGCGGTATATTCTGGGTGGAACCGGGTTCGACGTTGTACTATTCATATTGTATGTCGGCCAGTGAAGTCGGCCGGTCTTATTATAGCGGTCGTTTGGACCGTGCGCAAGGGAAGATGGCTCGCGGTTCCCTATAGCCGTTCCATAAAAACGCAACCGGTGTTTTCGTTGGCGGCGCCCGCGTCATGCCCGATCCGCCGCATTGACTGAAAGGTGCCGTTGACCGTGGCCGAAAACCATCGATCCGGACCGGGACGGGATGATGCGCCGGATGACCGTCAGGAGGTCTTTCGCAGGCTTTTCGACGCGTGGCACGGACGCATCTACCAGACCTGCTTCCGGCTCATGGGACACCCGCAGGAGGCGGAGGACATCACCCAGGACGTCTTCGTACGGGCCATGCAGGCTTACGACCGGTTCCGGGGCGACGCCGACCCGGGCACGTGGCTTTACCGTATCGCGGTGAACCAGTGCCTCAACGTCCGGCGCCGAAAACGCCGGCTGCAGTGGCTGGCCCTGGACTTCTGGAACGAGGGCGTCGACGAGACGACATCGACCGTGAACCGGAGCGGCGGTGTCGAGGACGTACTTCAGCAGACGGACCGGGAGCGCATCGTCGGGAAAGCCATCGACGCGCTACCCGAACGGCAGCGAACGGCCCTGATCCTCTCCCATTTCGAGCGCATGTCCTACAAGGCCATCGCCGAAACCATGGACTGCACGCCCTCCGCGGTGGAGTCCCTGCTGCACCGGGCCAAGACCAATCTCGCCAGGCGTCTGCGGCCGCACCTGGGGGATTTGTGATTCGTTGATGCGTTCGCGCCCACGCAGCCGCAAAATTGCTCGCCTCGGTCCTGGGGCATCGAGGCGCACAAAAAACGAATGGATCACCGCCGCCGGGCCGTAGGGGCTGTCCGCCGGCCCGGCCGCACCGGATTCGGCGAGACCGAAGGTTGCGCCGAGCTGCCTGCGGATCTGCGCCGCCGCGATCAGGGCGTAGGCTTCGGTCGCGCCGCGCACCCGGACCTCCGCATCGGCCAGTTGCAGCAGTTCGCGCCGCGCGTCGCGGGTATAGATGACGCCGCCGCCCCGGAAATACGCCGAAGCGCCCGGCACCGCGAGCAGGGCTGCCGACACCAGCCCGCCCGACGACGATTCCGAAACCGCGACCGTCCAGCCGTTGTCCTTCAGGATGGCGGCGCAGTCCCGCGCCGACGCCAGCAGCGATTCCATGGCTTCGTCCCCCGTCCGGTCCGCAAACCGGACTGCTGTAGCGGACCGTCCCCGGGGCCGCAAGACGGCCCTGCCGGCCGCGGTCCAGGGTGACGGTCGCGATCCGTCCAATCCGCTCGATCCAGACAGGAGTCATCGGGGGTCGCCCGCGATCAGCTTCGCCTCCAGCAGGTCGCGGACGTAACCGGGGATCGGCGCGGCCTTGCGCTCGACCTTGTCGAAGAGCACCTCGACCAGGTCGGCGGTGGCATGGACGACGCCGCTGTGGGTGTCGCGCATCCGCTCGCGGTAGGTAAAGCTTTTCGTGCCGACGCGGACGATGGCGCTTTCGACGACCCAGAGCTGGCCGACCCGCATCTCCTGCAGGAAATCGATCTTGAGCGACGCCACGACGCCGATCAGGCCCAGCTTCTCCTCCATCTCGAGGATCGGGACGCCGATCGCCGACCATATGTGGAAACTCGCATCGTCGAATGCCTCGGCGTAGAAGCGCACGTTCATGTGGCCGAAATGATCGCACTTCCAGGGCACCACCACCCCGCGGCCGGTCTCGTACCAGCCCTCTTCCGCTGCAACCGTCACCGGCGTCTCCCGCATCCGTTCATACGCCGGTGATAGAGCAGGAGCCGGGTTGCGGATAAGGGGCAATTTGGCCCCGTCTGTTGAATGGCGCCGCTTGAGCGATTCCTGCGGCTACTGACGCCGGCCTTCACTCAGGCGCCGATCCGGATGGCGATGTCCTTGACCTGGGTGTAGTTGGCCAGGGCGACCATGCCCTGCTCCCGGCCGATGCCGCTCATCTTGACGCCGCCATGGGGCACCTGGACCGGGCTCTGGAACCATTCGTTGACCCAGACCATGCCGGCCTTCAGGTCGCGCGCCACGCGCATCGCCCGGTCGATGTCGCGGGTGAACACGCCGGACGTCAGCCCGAATTCGAGGCCGTTGGCGATGGCCACGGCCTCGGCCTCCGTGTCGAACGGAATGACGGCGAGCACCGGGCCGAATATCTCCTCGCGCGCCAGCGTGGACGCCGGGTCGACCCGGTCGAACAGGGCGGGCCGGATGAAATAGCCGCGGTCCAGCCCCTCGGGCCGCCGGCCGCCGGTCAGCAGCCGCGCGCCCTCCCGCTCTCCGGCGCCGACGAAGCCGGCGGTCTGTTCCAGATGGCCGGCGCTGACCAGCGGTCCGAGATCGGGATTGTCCAGACCGGGCGCGACCGTGAGTGCCGCGGTCTTCTCGGCCAGCGCCTCGACATAGGCATCGTGCAGGGACCGCTCGACCAGGACGCGGGACACGGACGTGCAGACCTGGCCGGCATTGGTGAACGCGCCGCGCATCGTCTGGGCGATGGCCTTCTCCGTATCGCAGTCGGCGAACACGATCTGGGGGTTCTTGCCGCCCAGTTCGAGCACGACCGGCCTGATGCCCTCGGCCGCGTAGCCCATGATCCGGCGTCCGGTGTCGATCGAGCCGGTAAAGGCGATGCCTCGGACGAGCGGATGCCGCGCCAGCGCCGCGCCGGCTTCGCCGCCGCTGCCGGTCACGACGTTCACGACGCCCGCCGGCAGGCCCGCCTCGCGGCAGATCTCGCCGAGCATCAGCGTCGTTACGCTGGTCTGCGAGGCCGGCTTCACCACGGCGGTACAGCCGGCGGCGAGCGCGGGCGGCACCGAGCGGCAGGCGTTGGCGAAGGGATAGTTCCAGGGCGTGATGTGCGCGGTGACGCCGAGCGGTTCGTGCAGGGTGAAGTTGAAGCCGTCGGGGCCGACCGGCGGCGCTTCGCCCGCCAGCTTGTCGACCGCGCCGGCGTAGAAGCGGAAGGTGCGCGACGAGCGCGCGACGTTGCCGTAGGATTCGCGCAGCGGCTTGCCCATGTCGCGGGTCTCGGCAAGGGCGATCTCATCCTTCCGGGCGTCGATCAGATCGGCGATCCGGTTGAGCAGCGCGCCGCGTTCCTCCGGCGCCGTCCGGCCCCAGCCGTCTTCGAAGGCCCGCGCGGCCGACCGCGCGGCCCGGTCGACATCGTCGGCGTCCGCGCGCGGGACCCTGCCGATCTCTTCCTCGCTGGCCGGATCGACGACAGGCATCCATTTGCCGGATGCCGGCACACACCATTCGTTGTCGATGAACAGCCTGTCGGGCCATGTCGGGGTCATGGACCGTGTTCTCCGGTTACGGGCCGATGCCGAGGCGAAGTCGAGAAACACGCTTGTTACGTCCGCCGGTCTTAATGTTAAAGTAATGATAACATATTGGTCAATTGCCCGGACCTCGTCGCGGGCATAGGCTGGAGGCGACGATGGAAGAGCCGAGAATCGTTCGGGGCCGGGAGGCGGAGGTCCATCCCCTCCACGGCGAAGGCAGTATCAAGCGGTTGATCTATCCGCAGACCGTCGGATCGCAGAAACTGTTCGTCGGTATCGCCGAGGTCGGGCCCGGCGAGGCGCCGCATGTGTTCCACCGGCACGGCGTCGAGCGGATCGGGAACCTTGAGCTGACCTACGCCGAAGATTTCGAGGAATTCTATTTCGTCGTCGAGGGGAATGCGCTGATGCAGTGGCGGGAGGCCGACGGCGCCGGGCACGAAGTCCCGGTCTCGGCCGGGGACGCGATCTACATGCCGGTCGGTGCCGCCGAACACCGGATATTCAACAACGGCACCGGCACGCTCAAGGTGCTGTACGGCGGCACGCCCCCGGCCGCGATCCGCCGGCTTGCCGACGACGCCTGAGAAAGGAACCGACAATGGCGAAGATGACGGCCGCGCAGGCCATTGCCCGCTTCCTGAAGTCGGTCGGGACCGAGCGCTACTACTTCTATAACGGGCACGCCAACTGGGGGCTGCTCGACGCGCTGGAATACGATGCCGAAATCAGGGGCATCCGCACGCGCCACGAGGTTCACGCCGTGCATATGGCCGATACCGACTGGCGGATGCGGCGCACGCTGCCGATCCCCGTGACCTGCACGACGGTCGGGCCGGGCAATTTCAACACCATTCCGGCGATCGCCGAGGCGTTTTTCGATTCGACGCCGATGCTGTGCCTGATGGCCGGCGGGGCGACCAAGTGGTTCGGGCGCGGCGGGATACAGGAGGTCTACCGCAACGGCGAGGACGAATTCATCCAGATATTCAAGAATATCGCCAAACATGCGGTCATGACGATCCGGCCGGATACCGCGCTGTCGAGCGTCATGCGGGCGTACAAGACCGCCATCACCGGGCGGCCCGGCCCGGTGGTCGTCTATCTGCCGCTCGATGTCCAGAACACGGAAATCGACATCGAGTTGCCGGCCGAGCCGCGTGCATGGATCGAAATGGCGGCGCCGGGGCCCGATCCGCAGGCGGTCGCCCGGGCGGTCGATCTGATCGCGCAGGCGGAACGGCCGATCGTCTACCTTTCGACCGGCGTCCATAATGCGCGCGCCTGGGACGCCCTGCGCACTTTCGCCGAGACGGCGCAAATTCCGGTCGCGACGACCTTCGGCGGCAAGGGCAGCATCCCGGAGGATCATCCGCTCAGCCTCGGCGTCTGCAACCGGTCCGGCACCGGCCACGCGGTCAACGCGGCGACCCATGCCGATGTCGTGATCGGGGTCGGCACGCATTTCAACGACCTGAACACCGCCGGCTGGAGCTTCTTCGACTTCGACGGAAAGCAGAAGCTGATCCATATCGATATCGACCCCGGCGAGATCGGCCGGGTCTATCCGAACGCGGTCGGTATCGTGTCGGACGCCCGTCTCGGCCTCGAAGCGCTGACCGGGCGATGGAAGGCGCAAGGCCTGGAGGCGCCGGACCGGCAGGCCTGGCTCGACCGGATCGCCGGCTGGCGCCGCGATTGGCTCGCGGAGATCGAGCCGGCCGTCACCTCCGACCGCGCGCCGCTGCACTATGCCCGGCTCGTCAAGGATGCCTCCGACGCGATCAACGCGTTCGACCCGCAAACGTCCATCGTCTGCGACACCGGCTTCGTGATGAATTACCTGCCGGCCTTCTACACGCTGAAACATCCGTATTTTTCGACCAACAACCAGCAATTCGGCCAGATGGGCTTCGGCCCGCCCGGCGTCGTCGGGGCCGGCCTAGCGCGGCCCGACCATCCCGTGGTCGTGTTCTGCGGCGACCAGTCGTTCATCCACACCGGCCTGTCGCTGG
>JAPPBT010000047.1:9530-16809 GCA_026702745.1 Gemmatimonadota bacterium | reverse complement strand
GTCGTCGAGATCCTGGCCTCCTTTCCGCCGATCCCCCTCTGGATGGCCCTGGGGGCGGCGCTGCCGGCCGGATGGACGAGCATCGAGACCTACCTCGGCATCACGATCATCCTGTCCATCATCAGCTGGGGCGGCCTGGCCCGCGAAGTCCGGGGCAAGGTCCTCGTGTTCCGGGAACAGGATTACACCACGGCGGCGCGGTCGGCGGGTGCGGGACACTGGTACATCATCTCCCGCCACCTGCTGCCCGGTTGCTACAGCCACATCATCGTGGTGGCCACGCTGGCCATTCCGGGCATGATCCTGGGCGAAACGGCCCTGAGCTTCCTGGGCCTGGGCATCCGTCCGCCCATGACCAGCTGGGGCGTGCTCCTCGAAGAGGCGCAGCGCGTGACGGTGTTGCTGAACCACCCCTGGCTGCTCTTCCCCGCCGCGCCGGTGCTGGTCGTCGTCATCGCCTTCAACTTCCTGGGAGACGCGTTGCGCGACGCCGCGGATCCTTATTCGTGAAAAAGGATTGCAGAGACTATCCCGGAATGGTTAGTTGCAGTGTCGTATCGACAGGAGACGGATCGACAGGAAACGAATCAACCCGCCGGTATGACCTGTGATCGCATGATGTGATCGCTTAACGTATATTCAAAGTATCTACAATCGAGATAAGGAGTGCAGCAATGAGTGAAAGCAACAAAGTCGCCGTCGTCACCGGCGCGGGTTCGGGCATCGGCAAGGCCTGTTCCCTGGCGCTTTTAGACGCAGGCTACAGCGTGGTCCTCGCGGGCCGGCGGAAAGAAGCCCTGGAGTCGACCGTGACAGATGCCGGTGAAGCCGCGGACCGGTTGCTGGTCGTACCCACGGACGTGGGCGTCGCCTCGCAGGTCGAGCGCCTCTTCGCCGAAACGAAGGCCGCCCACGGCCGCCTGGACCTGCTGTTCAACAACGCCGGGACCGGGGCGCCCGCCGTGCTCCTCGAAGAGCTGACGGCCGAGCAGTGGCAGACCGTGGTGGACGTCAACCTGACGGGTTCCTTCCTCTGCACGAAGGAGGCCTTCAGGATCATGAAGGATCAGGATCCGAAGGGCGGGCGGATCATCAACAACGGATCGGTCTCCGCCCATGTGCCCCGACCGAACTCGGCGCCGTACACGGCCACCAAGCACGCCGTAACCGGCTTGACGCGTTCGACTTCCCTCGATGGTCGGAAGTACAACATCGCCTGCGGGCAGATCGACATCGGCAACGCGGCCACGGAGATGACCCAGCGCATGCAGGAGGGCATCCTGCAACCTACCGGCGACCTGCTGGCCGAGGCCAGGATGCACGTCAAGAACGTGGCCGACGCCGTGGTTTTTATGGCCGGACTGCCCCTCGACGCCAACGTACAATTCATCACGGTCATGGCCACCACCATGCCCTACATAGGACGGGGATAAATGTCGGTAACCGGAGCAAAGCCCGTCGAGATCACCGACGGGCAGAAGCAGCAGTACCAGGAGGAAGGGTACTTCATTCTCGAGTCCGCCCTGGACGATGTGCAGCTGGAATACATACGCGGCGAGTGCGACCGGTTGCGGGTCGAAATGGAGGCCGAGATGGCCAGGGAAGCGGAGAAATCCCGGGGCATCACCCACAAGGGCAGCCGTTACTTCATCTCGAACCGGCACCGCGACAATCCCAGCCTGCGGCCGTACATTTTCAGCGAGATCATGGCCGAGATCTGCAGGAGCACTCTGGGCGACACCGCCTATCTCTTCCACGAGCAGTTCGTGGTCAAGGGGCCCGAAGTCGGCATGAAGTTCGGCTGGCACCAGGACTCGGGCTACGTGGGGTTCGACCACCGGCCCTACATGAGCTGCTGGGCCGCCCTCGACGACGTCTCCGACGAGAACGGCACGGTCTACATCCTGCCCTTCTCCCGCGCGGGCACGAGGCGCCGCCAGGATCACCGCATCGTGGACGAGACCAATGACAAGATCGGCTACTTCGGCGATGATCCCGGCGTGCCCGTGGTCGCGCCGGCCGGGAGCATCGCCGTCTTCTCCAGTGTCTCCTTCCACCGCAGCAGCCCGAATACCTCTGACAGCTGGCGGAGAGTGTACCTTACGCAGTACTCCGCTGAACCGATCCTGACCGAAGACGGCACGCGGAACTGGAGCAACGCGGAGCCCTTTCTTGTGGACGGCGAGCGGGTAACGGCCGAATAAGCGCTGCGGCCACAGAGCAGACCCCGCAAACAAAGGAGCGGACCTTGACCACGATCACCGGCGTGAAGTGCATCCGGACGCGTTCGAACGGCACCTGGGGCATCGTAAAGATCACCACGAACCAGCCTGGATTGTACGGCATCGGGTCCGCAAGCGATCACTACCACCAGCGCGCCGTCATCGAGGCCGTCGAGTCCATGCTGGCCCCGAGGCTCATCGGACGGGACGTCAGCCGCATCGAGGACATCTGGCAGACCTTCTACACGAGCGGCTACTGGCGTAACGGCGCCATCACCAACACGGCCCTTTCCGGGATCGACATGGCCCTGTGGGACATCAAGGGCAAGGAAGCCGGCATGCCCGTCTACCAGCTCCTCGGCGGCGCCTGCCGGAGCGCGGTGCCCTGTTACGCCCACGCGGGGGGCGGCACGCCGGAAGCCCTGCTGGAAGCCATTCAAGGCTACCTCGAAGAGGGGTTTCCTGTGGTCCGGTGCCAACTGGGTGGATACGGCGGCGGTGGATTCATCCCCTCGGAAGAAGCACCCCGCCCCGCCAACGCCTGGCCCGCCGACAAGGTCTTCGACGACGAGGCCTACATCGAAGCCATTCCGAACATGTTCGAGTACCTGCGTTCGAAGCTCGGATTCGGCCCCAAGCTGACCCACGACGTGCACGAACATCTCCGACCGCAGTCGGCGGTGGCCCTGTCCAAGCGCCTCGAACCCTACCGGCTCTTCTTCCTCGAGGACGTCCTATCGCCCGAACAGGTGCAGTGGTACCGCCTTATCCGGGAGCAGTGCACGACGCCCCAGGCCATGGGCGAGCTCTTCGTAAATCCCCACGAATGGACGCCCCTCATCACCGAGCGCCTCATCGACTACGTCCGCGTGCGGGTATCCAAGGCGGGCGGCATCACGCCGTGCCGCAAGATCGCGAGCCTCTGCGAATCCTTCGGCATCAACACCGCCTGGCAGGAAGGGGGCGACAACGACCCGGTCAATCAAGCCGCGGCCGTTCACCTCGACATGTCGAGCTGGAGCTTCGGAATCCAGGAAGAGAACACCTTCAGCGAGGAAGAATACGCGGCGTTTCCGGGGGCCTGCGAGCTAAGAGACGGGCATCTCTACACCAACGACAACCCGGGCCTTGGGCTCGACATCGACGAGGGTGCGGCGGCAAGGCTGCTGAATGAGGATGAAGCGGCGACGCCCCGGTACGCCGCGGAGGACCGCAGGGCGGATGGCAGTATCGTTCGGCCTTGACAGAAACTGCCTCTCAACTAGGCCGGTTTCAAACTCGCAGATTCGCAGATTCGCAGAAGTTCCGTCTAGGGCTTCGTATCGGCGTTGACAGGCGGCTCGTCATTGCCGATGAACCGCTCCGCCGTGTTCCTCGTGGCCGGATTCGTCCTGAAATCGGCAATCCACGGCTCACGGAAGTAGACCTGCTTCTCGCGCGGAAGGCCCGCGATGACTTCCGGCGGGGTTTTGAGCCGGTGCCAGTGCGTAGCCAGGTGGGAATAGGCGTTGAGGACGGTGACCCGGGGTTCGTCCCGGTTCCACACGGGACCGGCGTGACAGGTGTTCTCGGTGAAGAACACGGCGCTCCCCGCGGGACAGGCATAGGTCATTAGAAACTGGCTCCGCTTGCCCTCCTCAAGGGACATGTGATCGGGATGCATGGGGAAGTTGGCCTTGTGGCTCCCCACCACGAAGTGCGTGCTCTGGTCTTCCATGCGTATATCCGTAAACTCGAAGATCACCCGGACCATGCCCGCGTATATCTGATCACGCTGCACCCGGTAGCCGAAGATGGGATCGATCTGTCTGGGGCCACCCCCGTGCAGTTCCCCGTGAGCTTCCCCCTTGTTGCGCCACACGCAGGAACAGTTCTCCAGGCGGAAATCCTTGCTGATGATCTCCTCGATCACGTCCACGACCGCGGGGTGGTCGATCAGCACGCTCGACGGCCCGCCCGGCACGTCGCGGTGTTCCGGCGGAAGCGATTCAGGGTCGTGCTTGATCAGGTAGATCTGTTCGCGGATATCCTTGACCTCATCCGCGGTGAGTATAGCCGGCCGGACCAGAAACCCGGTCAGGTCGAATCGGAAGCGTTCTTCGTCGGTTAGGGACATGGGATTGTATTACATACTATCAAAAACTAACTCAAGAAACTCATGGTACCCAGATTCGTCAAATAACTGAGTCGGTATCTGGGTATCGCTAAACAGATCTCGCTCTTTCCATCTTTCCAAGTGATTTTGAAAATACACTATTATCGAAGCATCGATATCTGTCGAGATACTGTGCCGACCCTTTGCCATAGAAACTCGAGATGAAACGCCACTACCGGCAAAGAAATCCAGAACAAGTGATCCCTCATATGAGAGTGATGTGACAAGCCTGTTAATTAGAGGAATTGGTTTCTGAGTTGGATGCCCAACGCGTTCTTTGGAATTAGCTCCGAGTCTGGGGATCTTCCACACATTCGTAGGATTTCGACCTTTTTCTATACTTTCAGGTCGTAGTCGTTTGTCTCTTAGATAAATGGTTTTTGTTTTCGAATCGTATGGCTCGCGGACGCTGTCGAGATCAAAATAGTACTTTTTGCTTTTGGCGAACCACACGATTTCTTCATGGCGATTTGCAAAAAAACGATGGGCACTCATTCCGTTTGGGTAATTCCATATTATCAGGTTAACCAAATTAAACAGATTCTTATGTCTGATCTCTGATACTAATGAAAGCAGATCACCAGTTCCTGATTCACTTTGATATTGAAGTCCACCAAATATCACTAAGTTTCCCGACTCCCTTAGTACTCGACATGACTCAGTCAGCCATTCCAGAGCCCAACTCTGGTAGTTTTCATAGGCATCCCAATCAGCTATCGAGATATTGTAAGGAGGATCGCAGATAATCAACTGAACTGACTCATCTGGAAGTGTGCTCAGCGTTTCGAGACAGTCCGATTGAAACACAGCGTGATAGGTTTTTTCAACAGGTTTTTGTACAACACCTAAAAGCGAACTGTGCGCTTTGCCTGACTTTTTTAATGTGTTTATACCGATGTGACCTCGGTTATGGTGCGACCGATTTGGCATTAAAGATCCTCGATTAGTGTGATTTCATCAAACATGTACGTTGACGTCAAAAATTCTGGACCAAACAATTCCTTTAAGATAGTAAGATCACTGTGTGATAATCTATCTGGTCGGTCCGGCCACGCCTCCAGCAAACACTCCAATCGCTTTTCAGCATCTTCTATCGGCTCACCCTGATGAGATCGTACGAGTTCAGGAAAGACGACAAATCGCAAAACTTGCACTTCGTTCTGTCTTGTTTCTATTAATCCAGCTGCTGCTAGTAAGTTCAATAAAAAAGGACAGCGACGCCGCGAAGCTTCTTTCGTCGCTTCAACAATACCTTCGCGGTCCATATATTGCTTCACAAACGGTGCTTGGAAGAAGTTACCGTATATGTAGGCTCGGTATATTGTCTGCTGGCGTGCGATTTGATACAAGAAAGACAGCATCTGCTGTATGGCGTGCATTCCAAAAATGACTCGATAGATCACTTTCCGGGCTTCAGGATTTCTGTTTACTTCCGTACAGACGATCGTATTGTAGAAATCCTCATTTTCACTCATTCTCGTCGATGGAATTTCGTCTTCGCCAATATCAAATTCAAGGTTAGTTTCGGAAAGACTTGCAAACATCACGTCTCTAAGACTTCTACCCAAAGGTGTCAAACTAGGTACAAAATCGTCAGCAGACGGAACTCGACGGTCGTCCTCAAGAATACCAAGTTCCATTGCCGCCAAAAGTTTGTACTTAATTTGCCTCTGATAGGTTCCTAATCTCCCATGTCCAAGCCCACCGCGTAGTCGTATGTATTTATCATCAAATGCTGTACCGGTACGATCCTCAAGACCAAAATACCACAAAACAGCCAAAATGTGACCGACATGTGTTCCTTGAGGATAGTGATAGCTTGCCTCTGTGTACTCGCCGATCTCTCGAATGAATCCAATCCATGAACCAAATACCTGTGCGTATTGTGCGGATCTATACTCGCCATGTTTGTCGATGTCGATTCGACTAGGTTTCTTACCTGTCTGTTCAGCAACGTTGTAATACGCTTCCGTAAGTTCGGGTTTACCAATACCCAATTCCTCTCTATCCTGTTGGTCTAAGATTGTCTCTACAGTAGCATCAAAGTTCACTTCACAGCCGGTCGAATATTCGTACTCTATTTTGCGAACGGTACGACCACTGCTGTTTTTGTATTCTATTTCCTTCTTGTTCTTAGCAAGATAATCACGAATTAGATTCGCTCGTTTGTAGTTGCCTATAAAGTCAAGTATTCGGACTCGTTTCTTGCCTGGTACCAACCTCAAACCACGACCGAGTTGTTGAATGAAAACTGTTTTGGATTCTGTAGGCCTAAGAAAAAGCAATACCTGCACATTGGGAAAGTCGACTCCTTCATTGAACAAATCAACAGTAAATACCACGGTGATGCGGTTTTCCCTAAAATCCCTAATTAGTTGGTTTCTGTTTTCGGTTCCGGAGTGAATTGCTGCCGATCCGACTCCTTGTTCATTGAAGAATTCTGCCATACGTTCCGCATGTTTGATCGATACACAGAATCCAATGGCTTTATCGCCAGTTCCTTTATCCAGATACTGATTTAAGACGGCTTGATTTCGCTCGGGTATTACAAGTAATTTTTCAAGATCATCGATCCGATACCGATTGTTTTCATACCTGATATTGGAATAGTCAATATCATCCCTTAGACCATGGTATGTATATGGCACAAGATAACCACGTTCTATAACATCGTGAGTAGCGACTTCGTAAGCCTTATTGTAGTCGAATAGCTCAAAAATGTCTCTTCGGTCTAGACGGACCGGTGTAGCTGTCATTCCCAGCATGAAGTCTGGTCTAAAATGTTCAAGCAGATCTCGGTATGTTGGACTTTGTCCGTGATGAACTTCATCAACAACTATGTAGTTGAATTCATTTCTTCCAAACCTTGCCAATTGATGAGGTTGCAGAAGTTTGTCCTTCC
>JAPPBT010000047.1:0-9520 GCA_026702745.1 Gemmatimonadota bacterium | reverse complement strand
CTTTTACCATACCAGCTATACCAGTGTCGTGCTTTATGCCTGACGCTTTCAAGAGCAATTCAGCTCATTCTCACGAACGTCGCCTGTTAAGTATCCTTCCTGTAAAGTAGGCCAAACACGTTTATATGCTTCAACACTTTGTGACAGAATATCCAAGCGGTGAACCAAGAAAAGTATTCTTCCTCCGATTACTTGGGCATCCAGTGCAGACATTATAGTCTTGCCAGTACCGGTGGGCATTACGACAATCGCTTTGCGCCAGTTTTTAACACTTCGGTAGTAATTCAGAGCTTCTAGTGCTTCCCGTTGCAGTTCAGTAGGATTGAGTCTATAATCAGCAAAATGTTCAGGGGCACATTCCACTAATAGAGTTTGTACTGTTTCCATTACAATTGGTCGCCAACTGGGATCTTTAAGCTGACTGTATGAAAATCGAGCTAGTTTGTAACCAGCTCTTAAAATTTCGTTCTGTCGGTAAAGATTATCATCAAACATTTCATCGGGGATTATACCTTCTGCATGATAGGATTCTCCATTGACCTCAAGGGCAAGGGAGGCTTGAGAACCCTGACAAACAAAGTCTATTCTCCGTGACTTTCCACTACTATCCAGAAAGGAATGTTGGGGAACTACATTACCAATCCTTTCACCGAGTAAGGGATAGAGAATGTCATCGACAAACATTCTTTCCGAATCTTGGGTGATTTTTGTTCCGTGTAACTCGTAGTATTCTTCGATATTCATAAGATTGAAACCCATGCCTTGCAAAAACCCTTGTCACTAAAGGCTGACTCATTAATAGTTATTCGCACAGTTTCCGAAGTCAATTTCAATACATATCATTGGGTATTGGAAAAGACCGTATTTGAAAATAAGAACGGCTTGAGTCTATTGGAGCCAAGATGCGACTGACCAAAGTTCACGTAACCAATTTTCAGAGTGTTGAGGATTCGACGGAATTTGATATCAACGATGTTACTTGCCTAGTGGGAAAAAACGAAGCAGGCAAAACAGCGATACTGAAGGCACTATATCGTTTAAACCCATTAGAAGAAACAGAAGGAGAGTTCGACGATACAGACGATTACCCACGCAGACGTGTTAGTGATTACAAAGATGAAGTGTCACAAGGACTTCGGGATCAAGCAGTTGTAGTTAAAACGAGTTTTGTGCTTGAAAACGATGAAATCGCGGCGGTAGAAGAACTATTTGGTCCGGGATTTTTCAGTGATGAAGCCCCCGAGTTGGTATTGCAAAAAGGGTATTCAAATGAGTTGGTGTATAGTTTGCCAAACTATAATGAGGAATTAGCTTTAAAAACCCTCGTGAAAAACACTGACTTACCTGATTCGGTGTCATCTACACTACTTGAGCATTCAACCGCTGAAGATATGATGGGAGTACTTGAGAACGCCGAAAGAACCGAGGGCGTTCAAGAGTTAATACCAACTATCCAGAGCATTTCAGATGAGGGAATGTCATCCTACATTTTTGACGACATTCTTTATCAACACATCCCTAAATTCCTCTACTTCGATGATTACTACCAGTTAACAGGAAGAGAAAACATAGAGGAACTACAGCAACGTAATGCAGATAATAGACTTATGGGATCAGATCGTCCATTGCTTGGATTACTTGAACTTGCTGGTCTTAGACTCGATCAGTTAACTAATCCGCAAAGAACTGAAGCCTTAATTGCAAAGCTTGAAGCCGCCGAGAATCAACTCACCCAAAGGGTTCTAACGCATTGGTCTCAGAATCGCCATCTCAGAATGAAATTCGATATAAGGCCGGCGCAACCTGGTGATCCCACAGGAATGACCACTGGTACAAATATATGGGGAAGAGTACAAGATACAATACACATGGTAAGTACGCCAATGGGAACCCGTTCGAGAGGATTTGTTTGGTTTTTCTCTTTTTTGGCATGGTATTCTACACAAAAAGACCAAAACCTGATTCTTCTTCTTGATGAACCCGGTCTTTCTCTACATGCAAAAGCTCAATCCGATCTTCTCGCTTACTTTGAAAGAGAACTAAAGCCTAATCACCAACTGATCTATACAACTCATTCGCCATTTATGGTAGATCCCACTCGATTCGACAGAGTTCGTATAGTTCAAGACTTAAGTATTGATGCGGATTTCGAAGACTTAAGTGAAGACCAATATGGTACGAAAGTAATCACCGAAGTCTTAGATGCTACACCTGACAGCCTTTTCCCTTTGCAAGGTGCACTCGGGTATGAAATTCATCAGACCCTTTTTATTGGACCAAACTGCCTAGTTGTTGAGGGAGTATCAGACCTGTTGTACCTTCAAACTATTTCCTCACTTCTACAAAGGAGAGGTGAAAGTGGTCTAAGTGACGAGTGGGTTATCACCCCAGTTGGTGGATCGGATAAAGTACCAACTTTCGTTGCACTGATTGGCGCCCAAAACTTGAATCTTGCTGTGCTCGTTGACTATCAGAAAAAGGATAAACAAAGCATCGAGAACATCTACAAAAGAAAGCTACTTGAGCGAAATAGAGTACTAACGTTTGCTCATTTTGTATCAACTGAGTTTACAAATAACGAGGCCGATGTAGAAGACATGTTCGAGGTGAGTTTGTATTTAAAGTTAGTAAATGGAGAGTTTGCAACCAACATATCAGAGGATGATCTACCTGAAGGGCAAGCACGTGTGCTCAGTCGCCTCGAACGTTACTTTAAAAAGAACCCACTTCCTTGTGAAGTGAAGTTCAACCACTATCGACCTGCTCGTTATCTGAGTGAGAATATCGCGGAATTTGATGCACTGATTACAGACACTGAACTTGATCGCTTTCGAAGGATCTTTGCTACACTAAATGGGTTTCTAGTATAAAGTTGGGCATGACCTTTTGAATATAACTCAAACCTACGAATGCAGCGTTATGATGTTGCAGAATCGTATATGAATTGCAAATACGACTGAATCAACAAATGATTAAGATTATGCAATCACTTAACGGGTGGTTTTTATTCAGAGACAATCACGATGGTCATCCTTACGCCATCGTGTATGATAACAATTCAAATGTTACTGAATTTCCAATTGCCAGTTTTTTATTTCAACGAACAGCATCAAACTCCAGCCCAACCCGAATTGCGGAACCCGCGCCCGCATAGGTGAATGCCTCGTTGATTTCAGTGAATGAGAAGGTATCGGAGATGATCTTGTGGAACGGGTACTTGTGCCGCGTGCGACTCAGGAATTCGAGGGCGCGCGGGATCACCCAGGGTTCGTACACGATCACGCCGCGAATCGCCTTGCTGCAACGGACGATGTTGCCCGGATCGATCTCCGTGGGGAACCCGAGGTTTATGTTGCCGATCCAGAGGTAGCGGCCGCCCCACCTGAGCATGTCGATGCCTTCGGCGAGCACGCGGGGCGATCCCACGAATTCGGCGACCAGGTCGGCGCCGACCCCGCCCGTGTGATCCAGCACGAACTCAATGCGTGCTTTCATGTCCATTTCATCGATGTTCAGGGTGTCGTCGGCGCCGAATTCCCGGGCGAGCGCGAGGCGAGCCGGAAGCCGGTCCAGCACGATAATCCTGCCCGCCCCCATCTCCCGCGCTACCGCGGTCGCGTAGAGTCCGAGTCCGCCTGCCCCCTGAATGACCACCGTGTCGCCCAGGGTGACGCCGATCTGGTTCAGACCATAGATGACTTCCGACAGGGCGCAGTTGATCGGGGACACGATCGCGTCCGGGAGATCATCGGGCACCTTGAAGACCCAGTGGCCGCGTTTCATGTAGTAGTATTCCCCGTACGCGCCGTGGAAGTGCGGTGGTTGGTCGCTTGAGACGCCGATCCAATCTCTGTAGCGCTCGGGGCATCCCGGCTTGCCGTTGAGGCACGTCCAGCACTGCTGGCATGGCTTGAAGTAGGAGTAGACGATGCGGTCCCCTTCGGCCAGCGGCTTACCGGCGCTGTCCGAGGCGACGTTGCGCCCCATGGCATCGATGGTGCCGATCATCTCATGCCCGAGGACCTGGGGGATACCGGTCTCAATCCTGGGGCCGTGTCCACGCCAGATGTGCAGATCGGATCCGCAGATATTCGCCATTCGGATCCGTACGAGCATGTCGTCCGCAGTAACCGATGGTACGGGATACTCACGAATCTCCATCGGTGCCTGCGGCTGGGTATATACAGCGACTTTTCCGGTTTTCATGCTTCGTCCCCCGTCTCCTCCTGCCAGGCCCGGATTCGCTCCGTAAGATCCGCAATCCGTCCGGCCTGCCCGCTTCGGTGATACAAATTCTCCAGTTCATGAGGATCGCTGTTCAGATCGTACAATTCTCCCTGTCCCTTCCCATAGAGGTTGAGCTTCCAGCCGTCCGCGGCCACGATGGTCCGGTGCTGGTGGACCATGCTCCGGTTCGGTTCCGCTTCGCCGAATCCGGCGGGAGCATGGCCGTCGGCGCCGCTCCACTCGACGAACACGTCGTCGCCGTCCAGGTTCTCGTGTCCCTGCAGTACCGGCACCCGGCTCCGCCCCTGCAACCGGTCCGGCCGCTCGAGACCGAGCAACTCCATCAGCGTGGGGACCAGGTCGATATGGCTGAACCGGCCGCCGATGTGACGTGGAGTCTGATCCACCATAGGCGCGCGCAGCACCATGGGCACCTTGATGGACTCCTCGTACATGAGCGTCTTGCCCAGGATGCCGTGATCGCCCATCAATTCGCCGTGGTCCGACGTGAACACGACGATGGTGTCATCGGCCTTTCCGCTCTCCTCCAGGGCCTTGAGGATCCTACCCACTGAACGGTCCACCAGGGTGATGTTGCCCCAGTACCGGGCCAATAACGCCCGCCAGCCCGGATCGGTACGCAGGTCCAGCCCGTAGTTCTCCGACTGCATGTAGTAGGCCGCCATCAGGCGGACGAGGAGCGGCGCGTCATCGGGCGGCTGTCTCATGAACGCCGGTCCGGTGGGCAGGCTGTCCGGATCGTAATAGTCGTTCAACGGACCGGTGTGGGGTGGATGTGGCTCGAGGTAGCTGACGCAGAGGGCAAAGGGGTCGTCGCCCTGCTGGCGGATATAGTCCGACGAGCGCTCGCCCAGGTACCACGCCTTGGTGCATTCCTCGGGCAGGGAGGCCGCGTAATGTCGGGAAAAAACCTTCTGTCCCAGAAGTTCAAAGTCCGGCGTGTATCCCTTATCCACCAGGAAGTGGTGATAGTCGCTGACTTCGGAAAGCCGGTCCGCTTCCGAGAAGTGGCGGCGGTACTGGTCCTCCGTGCCTACCCACGTCTCGAAGCCGTGTTGCGGGAAGATCTCGTTCCCCAGGTGCCATTTCCCCATGAAGGCCGTGTCGTATCCCTCGGGCAGCATCTCTGCGATGGTCGGTATGTCGGCGGCCAGGGGCACGTTGCAGGAAGGAACGCCCGCTGTGTGCGGCCAAAGTCCCGTGAGCATAGTGGCCCGGGCCGGGCTGCATACGGGCTGGCTCACGTAGGCGTTTTCGAACACGAAGCTGTCCGACGCCAGCCCGTTGAGCGCGGGGGTTTCGATCTGGTGGTTTCCATAGCATTCCAGCGTATCCGCGCGCTGCTGGTCGGTGAAAATGTAGAGCAGGTTGGGGCGTTTCATCGGTTTCCTTCGCGGTTGGACTTAGAGCGGGGGGTCAGGTTGAACCAGGTCTGATGGCCGGCGAAGAACCGCTCCAGCTCATCGACCATGTAGTGGAAGAAGTGCGGATAATCCTCTCCCGTACGGCCGGAGAAGTGCGGGGTCAGAAAAACGTTCGGCAGTCCGATGATCTCGCTGTCTTTGGGGATGGGCTCCGGATCGAAAACGTCCAGTCCCGCGGCGATGTCCCCGCGCTTAAGGCGCTCGATCAGGGCCGCGGAATCGACGATGGCCCCGCGAGAAACGTTCACGAACACCGCGCCCGATGGAATGAGTTCCAACTCGCGCCGTCCGATCATGCCCCGGGTGTGGGGAGTGAGGGGCGCCACGCAGATGATCGCGTCACACTTTGAAAGCACGTTTTCCAGCGACGTCTGCAGGAAGCCCAGCGCCTCGGGCAGCTCCTGCGGCAGGTAGGGGTCGTGCACCCAGAGCTCGACCTCGAAGGGCCGCAGCAGCTTCATCAGCCGCCGTCCCATGTGTCCACCGCCGATGAGTCCGACCCGCTTGCCGGTGAGGATGCCCGCCATGGGCTGTATGAGGCCTCGATCCTGTGTATTGCCCGTCACGATGCGGCGGAAAAGCGCGCCGGCGTTGCGCATTGAGATCAGCGTAAGGGCCAGGGCCCATTCGGCCACGGGATAGGTGGAGCCGTTGGTCGTGTCCACGGTGCGGATGTCGCGCGCCCATAGCGTCTCCAGATCCAGGCGCGCGGCAAACCGGTCGCCTTCCAGCTCGCCGACGAATCGCAACCGGGGCGCGGCATCCAGGATCGTGGCGTCGATCCGCGGCGCGCCGTGGCACACGACGAGGGCGTCCACGCTGTCCATTTCCTTTGCCAACCGCGCAGTGGTTTCGGGGTCCGTGCTGGTATCGTAAATCCCACCGCCCTCGCTGTGGAACCACGCCCAGTCGGCAAACGCCTCTAGGCGGGCCAGTTCCGCCGGCGGCAGGTAGCCGTTGCGCACCCGCTCGTCGCAGGCGATGAGTACTTGCGGGCGGTTGTTCGACATTCGATCTCCTTATGTTCTTTTAAGCTTTTTATCCGAAGGCCTTGGCATACTGCTGCGTACGACCAGTCATCATCCCGTAGAATGCCCGTACCTCCGGATCCGGATGGTCCTGCCAGAGCCTGGTGGGAATCACGGTACAATCGCTGAGCACGGGGCCGCCGCGATGGCCGTAGTAGATCTGAACGGTCTTGCGCTCGTGCGGTGTGATCCGTACCGTCGCGGCGTGGAGCACGGACAGGTTGAATAGAATGACCGTGCCCGCCGGACCATGCAGGTGGACCTTGCCGCGCCGGGCGAGTTGTTCCCTGGTATCGAGAACGGGACCGTCGCAGGGCTCCGGAGATATGGAAAAGCAATGCGTACCTTCGTGGACATCGGTCAGGTAGAGCATCATCTGCAAATAGCCGCACCTATAGGGCCGGTCCGTCGCATGTGGACGGTCCCGGTGCCAGATCTCCTCAGGGTTGCTGTCGCGCGGGACCATGTGCCGCAGGCACGCTTCTCCGAGCCAACTGGGCCCTTCGAAGATGGTCTCTATCGGACCGATCAGGGCGGGATGGCGGATCAGGCCGTCGATTTCCGGCGATGAGATCAGCGGATCGCAGTTGAGGGTCTGGTGGCCGTGATTGGAAATGGGATGCCAGAAGCAGCCCGACTCCGACTTGTCACGGTCGTACAAGTCGATGAATCGACTCAGTTCCTCGCCGGTAAATACCTGGCCGAGGTTGACGTATCCGTTCTGCTTGAAAAAGTCGAGGTCTGGCATGCGAGGATTTGGTTTCGAAATTGGTGTGTTTACTTGCAAAAGAAATGACCATACATTGCAAGCGTCAAGTAGTTCACCGCAATGTCGCGGCGTCAGTATCTTTGCACTTCATTACTGCCCCTCGCAGCCTACCAGGAGTACAAGAAATGCCCGAAACTGTCCTCAATGCCGCCCTGATTGGATGCGGCGGCAGGGGCCGAGGCCACCTCGAGACGATGAAGGCCTTCGATGACCTGCGGTTCGTGGCCGTTTGCGATCCCGTGGTGGAACTGCGCAACCGGGCGGCCGACGAGAACTCCGTTCCGCGCAAGTACGAAGATATAGGGGACATGCTGTCGAAAGAGGAACTGGACCTGGCGGTCATCGCGACGCCGGCCCACCTGAACGGCCAGTGCGCGCTGCCGGTGATCCAGGCCGGGGTCCACACGTTGCTCGAAAAACCACCCGGACTGTCCGGCGCGGAAACGGAGGGACTTCGCGACGCCGCCAACGCGTCCGGCGCGAAGGTGCTGGTCGGGTGGAACCGGCGGTTCCAATCGCTGATCTGCAAGGCGCGCGGCCTGATTGAAGAGCGGGGGCCCATCACCCAGATCGTGGCGGAATTTCACAAGAGCATGACAGGCTTGCGCGATCGGGGCTTCCCGGACCACCTTCTGGACAACTTCATTTACGAGACGCCGATCCATGCCATCGACCTGACCCGTTCCCTGGCCGGCAGTTCCCCCATCGCCGAGCTGCACGCCGTCGCCCGCAGGACCAATTCGCCTTTCGTCGACGTTTACGCCGCGCTCATCCGCTTCGAGAACGGGTGCGTGGCACAGCTCACGGCCAATTTCACGACGGATGCCCGGCTGGAGCGCTACGAAATCCACGGCCGGGACTGTTCGGCCTACCTGGAAGGCGTCAGAAGAGCCGTGGTCCAGCGCGACGGGCAGGAAGAGGATTTCGACGTGGTGGAGTCCGGCGGCACCGCCGAACAGGCCCGCTTCCTGGTCGACTGCATCAAGGAAGACCGGCCGGTTGGGCTGCCCGCGGCGGGCCTGGACGAGGCCGTCGAGACGATGAAGCTGGCCGACCGCATACGGGCGGAGTTGCGTGACTGATCGGTGCGGAGTGGCCGACCGCATCCGGGCGGAGTTGCGTGACTGATCCGGGTTACGAGCCTATTACGGCCTTCGGTTTCTTGACATACGGGCGACCGCATGATAGGATGCTATTGAAAGGTCGTCGGCAACTTTTCGGCTTTTCGTGACCTGGTGACCGCTAGACCTTGTGATTCAGTCCTCGATATACTCAAAGCAACTCGGCGGCGTGTAGCAGGAGGAGCCATTCATGTCGTATACCAGTTACTTTCAAATCATTGTCGCGCTCGCTGTAACGTCCCTGTTGGCCATGGGCTGCGGCGAGGAGGTGGACACCGTGGATACCGACGAACAGCTCATGTCCCTGGCCCGTGGGTCCATCTCCCAGATCGAAGGGGAACTGATCCTGGATGGACTACAGGAGCCCGTCGAGGTGATCCGGGACCGCCACGGCATACCGCACATCTATGCTCAGAATACCGATGACCTCTTCTTCGCCCAGGGTTACGTCATGGCCCAGGACCGCCTGTGGCAGATGGAGCTCTGGCGCCGGTGGCGGGAGGGCCGACTCGCGGAGATCTTCGGCCCCGAGGCCTTCGAATACGACGCCCGGACACGGCTCATGATGTACCGTGGTCCCTTCGACGACCGGGAGTGGACCAGCTACCACGCCGAGGGCGAACGCATCTTCACGGCCTATGCGAACGGCGTAAACGCCTACATCGACACGCATGCCGACAACCTGCCGGTGGAGTTCAAGTTGACGGGCATCCAGCCCGGCCGGTGGACGAAGGAGACGGTGGTGCGGCGCTGGACCGGTCTCTTCTTCCCGAGCGCGGGCAACGACGCCGGAGACGAGATCCGGCTGGCCCGGTCCGTGGCGGAACTGGGTGTCGAGGAGGCCAATCGCCGCGCGGCGCCCCTGCCCTGGGATGACCTCGTGGTGCCGGAGGGCCTGGACGTGACCATCGTCCACGAAGATATTGTGGA
>JAPPBT010000046.1 GCA_026702745.1 Gemmatimonadota bacterium | reverse complement strand
ATCAGTCGTGACAGACACCGTCAGGAACGAAAGGTTTTAAGATTGAGGTCGTTGATTTCCCTGTAGTGTTTTTGATTGGCCGTACATAGGGTCAAATGATGTTCAACAGCAGTTGCCGCGATCAGCGCATCGGCAAGGTATAGTGCCGTCTTGAGCGTGTATTCTTCCATGTAGACGGACGCTCTATGTCCGATGTTTTCGGTGAGAGGCAGCGTCTGAAAGGCGAGATCACTGAGGAGGTTCTTGATTTTCTTCAGTTCTTGCCGGTTTCTGACAACCTGGATGAACTCCATGTAGGTAACCAATGATATCCGCCGGTCATCCGCATCTTCGACAAGTTGCGCCGCGCCTTCGTGACCCCTGAAAACCCAGATCATCACATCGGTATCAAAAATCATCCAAACGGCCTTTTCTCAGATTGCGTACGTAAGCATCGACGTCAGTTGTATCCTTTCGATCTCGCCACATCCCGAACGCTTCATGGTTTTTTACGGATTTGTCCGTTTGATGCCGGCTGGGAGATAGAATGGCCTTTTCCTTGCCTCGATAGTAAATCGTAACCGACTCGTTGCGGTCAAGCGCGCGCAAAACGTCTCTCATGCGTCGTCGCAGGTCAAGTATGGATGCTTTCATGACTCCTTCTTGAAGTGTACACTTAATATGATCAGTCAGGAGAAAGGCGTCAAGTGAAAACTGGATTCCCGATCGGTCACCGGCCTGCGCGTGGATTCGTGGAACACGCATATGGAGCAACCATCTGAAGATGTTCCTTGACGCCCCGCCGGACGCTTTTTCATCTTATCCTGCCCGGGCGACATGCCAGGTCTGATGATCGAGAGCTGGAATCAATAACTGGCCATGTTATGGGTCGGCGCCACCCGGCACATCGCGGCGGTGCGCAATGGATCACCAGGAGGACACGGCTATGTCCGAAGCACAGATCGCCGTCATCGGCGGCACGGGGTTCTACGGGATGGAGGGGCTTACGGATCTCGAGGAGGTCCGGCCGGACACCCCCTTCGGCGACCCCAGCGACGCCATCGTGACCGGCACCCTCGAGGGGCGCCGCGTAGCGTTCCTGGCCCGCCACGGCCGGGGCCACCGCCTGGGACCGTCCGAAATCAATATGCGGGCGAACATCTTCGCGCTGAAGACGCTGGGGGTTCGGTGGATTATCTCGGTAAGCGCCGTGGGCAGCCTCCAGGAAGAAATACGCCCGCGGGATTTCGTCATACCGGACCAGTTGTACGACCATACCCGGCACCGCACGACGAGCTTTTTCGGCGACGGCCTCGTGGTGCACGTAGGCCTGGGCGAGCCGTTTTGCGGACCACTGCGTGAATTGCTCGTCGCCGGCGCCGAATCGACGGGCCTGACCGTACACAACGGCGGTACCTACCTCTGCATGGAAGGACCGCAGTTCTCGACCAAAGCGGAGTCGAACGTCTACCGGGGCTGGGGGTTTTCGGTCATTGGGATGACGGCGGCGCCGGAAGCCAAGCTTGCCCGGGAGGCAGAGATCTGCTACGCCGCCATCGCGTGTTCGACCGATTACGACTGCTGGCACGAGGAACACGATTCCGTCACTGTAGACATGATCATCGAGAACCTGAATGCGAACGTGGAACATGCGCGCCAGGTCATACGCCACGTCGTGCCGGCCATACCGCTGGACAGGACGTGCCACTGTCACAACGCGCTGGCCAATGCCATCGTTTCCGACCGCGACGCGGTGCCCGCCGGCACGCTGGAGAAGCTGAGGCCGATCGTGGGCCGTTATTTCGAGTAGAGCATCAAGAGAGGTGTGATGTACGGACGCCGGGCCAGTCTACCCACATGTCATGGTGCCAAAACGGCACGGACGCCGGGCCAGTCTACCCACATGTCATGGTGCCAAAACGGCACGGACGCCGGGCCAGTCTACCCACATGTCATGGTGCCAAAACGGCACGGACGCCGGGCCAGTCTACCCACATGTCATGGTGCCAAAACGGCACGGACACCGGGCCAGTCTACCCACATGTCATGGTGCCAAAACGGCACGGACACCGGGCCAGTCTACCCACATGTCATGGTGCCAAAACGGCACGGACACCGGGCCAGTCTACCCACATGTCATGGTGCCAAAACGGCACGGACACCGGGCCAGTCTACCCACATGTCGTCCCCGGGAGGCGCGTCCTCGTCCAGGTCGGCCCGCTTGTAGTCGTAAAGGACTGCCTGGCGGATCCGGCCGGTCCGGTTGTGGCCGACGGAATGGCCCATGCGGTGGTGCCAGTATACAATGTCGCCGGCCTTGCCGTGACAGTCCTTGGGGGGTATCTGGCTCACCTCGTCCTTGTGGGCCTGGTATTCTGGCGTTTTGTCGAAGACGTAGCGACGGGTGAAATCCTGGTAGAAAACCCGATGACTGCCCGGCCATACGGTAAATCCACCGCCTCCGGGTTCCACGTCGTCGATATACCCCACGACGCCGAGGTGAAAGGGGTGGGCGTCCACGTGACAACCCATGGGACGGGGTGGCGCGTCGCCTTCGGGCAGGACGCAGTAAATGCCGCGGATCCGGTCCGGTTCGACCAGCTTGCCCTCGCCGAGTAACTGCTCAGCCATGCCCAACACGGATGGATCGGTTGCGAGGAGTCGGACCATCCAGTCCTCTCCGCCCGGCTTGCGGTACTTCCACATGAACTGGTGCCGGTGGGAAGCGCTGTCGTCGACCGGCTCCGGGAAAGGACCGATCCAGGTTTCCGGTTTGTCGCGCTCGAGGGGCGGCGGCAGGTTGCTCCACATGCGTTCCCTGCCCCGGGCCATCAGATCGGGATCGAGGACGCCGCGCTTGATCAGGTAGCCCTCGCGGACGAAAAACCGGATGTCGTCGTCGGTCAGACGGACCATGGCCATCCATCCTGTCGGTTAAGGTGGGTTTGTGCGGAGAATATATGAGACGGACCTTGGAGCGTGTCAAGGAGGAACACAACGTGAAGAAGCGGATCAGCAATAGGACCGTCGCGGCGGCGCTGCTTGTCTTCAGCCTCACTCCGATGACTGCACTGCTCGTCCTGGGCCTGACGCCCGGAGCGGCCCTGGCCAACGACGGCTACCCCCGCATGGAAGATGTGGATATCCTCCATTACCGGATCCAGCTGGAGTTTGGAGAAACCGGCCGGGCCATCCAGGGCGAGACCACGATCCTGGCGGAGATGCTGGCCGGCGGCCGGGAGGTCCTGGCTCTCGACCTGGGCCCGCTCACCGTGGACCGGGTCACGGTCGGCGGCAGTACCGCGGCTTTTACGCATCGCGACCACCGGCTGAGCATAACATTCGAGGAAAGCTACGCGGCGGGCGACACGGTCACGGTGATCGTCTCGTATCGCGGAGAACCCGTGGACGGGCTATTCATTCAGCCGAACAAGTTCGGCGACCGGTCGGTCTTCGCGGACAACTGGCCGAACCGGGCCCGTCACTGGTTCCCCGGGGTCGACCACCCCTATGACAAGGCCACGGTCGAATTCATCGTCACCGCGCCCGCGGCCTACGACGTCGTGGCCAACGGCCGGATGATCGAGACGGCGGCCGTCTCGCCGGACCGAAAGCGAACGCACTGGAAAACCGACGCGCCCATACCCACCTACTGCATGGTGGTCGGAGCGGCCCAATTTGCCATCGTCCGGTCGGGGTCCTGGCGGGGGATCCCCGTTTCGTACTACCTGTTTCCCGGCGACCGGGACGCGGGAACCACGGATTTTGCCCGTTCCACAGACATGCTGGCCTTCTACACCGACCTGTTCGGACCCTATCCCTATGCGAAACTCGCGCTGGTGCAGTCTTCCACCCGTTTCGGCGGCATGGAGAACGCCAGCGCCATCTTCTTTTCGGAACATTCCATAACGGGCACCAGACGGAACGAAGCCGTGGTCGCCCACGAGATCGTCCACCAGTGGTTCGGCGACTCGGTGACCGAGTCCGACTGGCACCACCTGTGGCTCAGCGAAGGGTTCGCCACCTACTTCGGCGCCGTGTTCTACGAAGAGGCCGACGGCGACGAGCGGTTTCAGGAAATGCTGGCACGGAGCCGGTCCCGGGTTTTCGCCGCGGACCGCCGCGCTCCGGCCCCTATCTTCAATCCGGGCATCACCGACCTGTTCGACCTGCTGAACGCCTACAACTACAGCAAGGGCGGGTTGGTGCTCCACATGCTCAGGGGCCTGATGAGCGACGAGGCCTTCTTCCGGGGCATACGGGAGTTCTATGCCCGGTTCCGTGACCAGACCGTGCTGACCCGGGATTTTCAGTCCGTCATGGAAACCCGGTACGGAGAGGACCTGGGGTGGTTCTTCGACCAGTGGATCTACCGCGCGGGCCATCCCGTGGTCGAAGTGACCTGGTCCTGGGACGAACAGCGCGGCGAGGTATCGGTACGCCTGCGGCAGACACAGCCTCAGGAGGCATTCAGGCTTCCCGTAACGCTCGCCTTCGTGGCGAAAGACCGGCAGGAACGCCGGCAGGTCGAGCTTCATGACCGGTCGCACGAATTTCGCTTCAAACTGGACGGAGCACCCGATGACGTCCTGGTCGACCCGGATGCCTGGCTGCTGATGGAGGTCCGGGTGAGGCAGGGGGAGGGTTAGACGGACAAGCAAGCCGGAAGGCCATCGATCTGTCGCAACAATCTATGTGACAATAAAAAAGTGTTGACTTTTCCAGAAGTTCTGGTTTATTGACTATCAGGATTTGTCTCTGTCTCCTGCATGATCGTATAATACAAAAGACGATGCGGCACGGATCAGAACCAACGGTCCTGCCGTTTTTCTATATGCGGGTGTAAGTCGAACAGGGACTTCGTTGTAGATGTATCTATACATGCCTGAAAGGTGGTGAGCAATATTGGCAGTCGGTAAAGTAAAGTGGTTCAACGACCACAAGGGCTATGGTTTTATCGAGCACGATGGTGGCGATGATGTTTTCGTACACTACTCCGCGATCCAGGGAGAGGGTTTCAAGTCCCTTTCGGAAGGTGATGCGGTAGAGTTCGATATCACGGAAGGGCCCAAGGGATTCCAGGCCGCAAACGTCGTAAAGCAGTAAAGCGGTAACGAACCCAGACGAAACGACACGGGCGTCGGAGCAAACTGTTCCGGCGCCCGTTTTATTTGGGGTTAAGCAAGTTTACCGAAGCTGACGCCAGTCACAGCGAATACCGGCCAATGACCCACCGGTCCGATCCAGTCGAACATTGCGTCCGTTAGCCCCTACCCTCCTATGTGATACCGCAGACCCAGCGATATCCCCCAGAAATGCGAGGGGTTCCCCTTGATCTCGTACTGGATGGGCATATCGTAACCTGTTCCCGATGTCGGCCCCACAGTGGATTCGTGTCCCCGCAGCAACCTCCAGGGATTCTCACCATCCAGGAACTCGCCGACACTGCCGTACCGCAGTTTCAGGCCGGCCGAGAACCGCTCGTCCACCGCGTAGTCCACGCCGGCGAGGAATTGGAAACTGAAAATCCTGTCGGAGAGTTTCGCATCGGCGAGCGATGCCAGCCCGGCGGCGTGGCTGTTGCGTCCCAGCTGCCGCATCCGGTCCCGGTCGTTGGTCCGGACGGAGACCGCCGAGTAGAACAGTTTCTGTTGCGCCAAACCTGCGCCCACGCCCAGGTAAGGGGTTGCATTGGGTGAAAGCATGCCGCGGAAGTCGTAGTAGAGATTCGCGAAGAGGTTGTCCGTCCGGAAATCGCTGATCTTCTCGCTGCGTTCCACGAATTCGGCCTGTTTCGCGTCGCCCGGGATGACCAGCGGCAGGAACGCTCCGCGCTGTCCTCTGCGAAAATACTCGACTTCGATACGCAGGGCCCCCAGGGCATAACCGGCCTGGACACCGGCCAGGATGCCCTTTCCCAGGTCGAATCCGTTGGGACTCCCGGGAAACAGGCGCGGCGAACACTCGGACAGGGGCAGGGGAACCGGGGTTCCGTCGTTCAGGATCTCTCCGGGAAGCCACTGATCGCAGTTGGTGGGTACGCTCCGGGTGTTTGTTCTCGTGGATTCGTACTCTCCGGGCAGGGATACGCCGGTCTGCATGCCGAAGTAGAATCCCCGGCGGCTTTCGTCTTGCTGGTCCAGTGCGGCCGATTCGGGCGGGAAGGACAGGAGTGCCGTGATGCATACGCAAAGAGCCGGTATGACGTGGAATATCTTCATGTTCATCCGTTCTCCTGGTAAGAGGGTGGTTATGATGTGGCGGAAAATAGCGGTGTCCGCTTTCGGCTACAAGCAGTTTCGAAGGGACGTCCCGACCTTCAGAATGTGTTGTATGTCCTCTCCCTTATCAGCGACGTTGGGCTTGACAGGACGTATCGATCCATCCAGATTTCCAGTCCGGTTCGATGGGTGTGCCGGATGATTTCGACTTGTTTCGGCGCATCCGTAACTGGCATGAATTACCTCACTTATAACCCTGCATACCCCGGGACGAAGACCAATGAATACCTGCAAATTGTTTCCTTCCCTACGCGGTAACCGGCTGTGTGCATCGGACGCAGGCACTACCACTACCCTGCGGACGTTCCTGTGCCTGGCGTTCGTCTTCTCCACCGGCGTGTCAGCCGCACAGGATAACCGACCGACGCCCGAGGAACCGGACCAGTCCGAATCTCTCGGCCAATTCGAGCAGGCAAGTTCGCAAAGCATGAGCCCGACCGACGAGCCCGCCTTCGAGATGGAGGAAGTCGTAGTCACGGCGCGCAAGCGTGCGCAGCCCGCCTTCGAAGTCCCGCTGTCCCTGTCCACGATACAGGAAGCGAAGTCTACCGCCCTTCGCGCTTCCGGCATGGACATGCGATTCCTTTCGAACCGGGTGCCCAGCCTGCAGCTGGAGTCCTCCTACGGCCGGGTATTTCCGCGTATCTACATTCGGGGTCTCGGCAATACGGACTTCGACCTGAACGCGTCGCAACCCGTTTCCGTTGTCTATGACGGCATCGTGCTGGAAAACGTCATGCTGAAGGGTTATCCCGCCTTCGACCTGGACCGGATCGAGGTCCTGCGCGGCCCCCAGGGGACTCTGTTCGGCCGGAACACGCCGGCGGGAATCATCAAGCTGGAATCGGCGCGGCCGACTGAAGCGCTCGAAGGTTTCGGCCGCCTGGGTTACGGACGCTACAACAGCGCCGTTTTCGAAGGAGCGGTATCGGGACCGCTCGGATCCTCCGGACTGACGGCACGGCTCTCGGTGCTGCTGCAGCGGCGGGACGATTGGGTTAATAACGAAAACGACGGTCCGAATGAAGCCATTGCCGGCTACCGGGAACTGGCCGGTCGCCTCCAGTTGAGCTGGAAACCGTCGCTGAATTTCGAATCGCTGGTCAAGCTCCATGCCCGTGACTTTGACGGCTCCGCGCGGGCGTTCCGCGCCAATGCCATCAAACCCGGCCGCGGCGGCCTGGTGGAAGGATTCTCCCGGGACCGGATCGCAATCGACGGCCGCAACAGCCAGGAACTGCGCGCCCACGGCATGTCAGTGGAATTGCGGTACCAGATGGACCGGCACCAACTTGTGTCCCTGACCGGCATGGAACGCCTCGAAAGCTTCGCCCGCGGTGATATCGACGGCGGCTTCGGCGCGGTATTCAGCCTCCCCAGCGGACCGGGGGTTATACCCTTCCCCTCCGAGACGTCGGGGGGTATTCCCTTTCTGCGCCAGATCAGCCAGGAATTACGCCTGGTGAGCCAGGAACACCGGCCCCTGGACTACCAGATCGGCCTGTACTACCTGAGTGAATCGGTGGACATCGAGGATTACAACTACGATACGTTCTCCGGCGGGACCTCCGACGGATTCACACGGCAGCACCAGGAGGCTGAGGCGTGGGCCGCGTTCCTCGCATCCACCCTGCACCTGGGAGACGCGCTGGAGATTGCCGGCGGGCTTCGGTTTTCCCACGACGCGAAGGACTATGCTGCGTGGCGGGACGAAGCGCCCGCGGTCACCGGAGCCGGCACGATAGGACCCATCCGGCGCAATCCGACCGACAACGCGTGGAGCGGCGACCTGAGCATGCGGTATGCCGCGTCGCCCCGGGTCCAGACCTACGTGCGCGCCGCCCGGGGTTTTCGCGCACCGAGCATCCAGGGCCGCCTGCTCTTCGGCGACGAGGTCTCCATAGCCGATACAGAAACGATACACTCCATCGAAGGCGGGGCCAAAATGCGTCTGTGGGACGGACGGGTTCGCCTCGATCTGTCCGCGTTTCACTACCGGCTGCGGAACCAGCAACTCACCGCCGTGGGCGGCGAGACCAACTTCAACCGGCTGGTCAACGCGGACAGGACCCTGGGACGGGGGTTCGAGGCGGAGGTGGCCCTCGCGTCTCCGGGCGGGTTACAGATAACGGGCGGACTGAGTTACAACCATACCCGAATAGACGATAGGCGACTCGCCGTGCAGCCATGTGGCGCGCCGTGCACCGTGCTGGATCCAGCCGGTCCTGAGCCCGGTACGGTCCTGATCGACGGCAACGGGCTGCCCCAGGCGCCTCGATGGATCGCGGATGCGGCCCTGCGCTATCCGTTGGCCCTGCCGGGCGGGTCCTATCTTATTGCCTCCGCCGACCTGGCCTTCCGCAGCGTGGTGCGCTTCTTCCTCTACGAATCCGTGGAATTCCAGGACGACCGTTTGCTGGAATGCGGCGTGCGCCTCTCCTATCTGGTGGGGAACAGCGGGACGGAGATTTCCCTGGTCGGCCGAAACATTTTCGATGACGTATCGCTTACCGGCGGCATAGATTTCAACAACCTGACCGGATTCGTCAACGAACCGCCTTACTGGGGCGTGGAACTCGCGCGTCATTTCTGATTCGAGCCCGCAGGCGCTGGAGACGCTTTATTCCCTTGACACCGGGCATGAAATCGAACACGTATTAATGTTTCACATAGTAAAGTAAACTGTGGCTGGCTGAAATCTCATGCGAAATCTTCCAGATGGCGGGGATACCAGCGGCACCTACGAAACTCGAACAACGACCGGGGAGAGATGATGTTAAGATTCGCGGAAGAGATCCTGCTGCTCATGCTCGACGACGACGGGAAATTCGTGGGCGTGCCCGACCGTCTGCTACGATACGGTCTCGCCGGTGGCGTGTTGATGGACCTCGCCCTCGAAAACCGCATCGATACCGATGTCGACAAGCTGGTCCTCGTGGATTCGAAACCCCTGGGAGACAATCTTCTCGATCCCGTGCTGGCGGACATCGCGGCGTCGTCCGAAACGCACGGGGCGCGGTATTGGATCGAGCACGTCGTCGACCGCGCCGAAGACATCCGGGAGACGGCCATCGACCGGCTTGTCGAACGGGGTATCCTGAAAAAGGAAGAAGGCCAGTTCCTGTGGGTGTTCCGGTCGCGGCGCTATCCCATCATCGATGGAACAGCCGAGCGTGAAGTCAAGCTCCGCATCATGGAAGTGCTGTTCAGCGATATGATCCCCAGCCCGCGGGACGTGGTGATCATCAACCTTGCCCACGCGTGCAACCTCTTCAAAGAGATCCTGTCCTCGCGGGAACTCGCCCAGGCCGCCGATCGCATCGATCAGGTGCGCAAGCTGGACCTCATCGGCCAGGCCATGTCGAGGGCGATCTCGGACATCGAACTGTCCCTCACCCTCGCGGTGGAACGCGGATACTATATGTAGGGTTCAGGCGCCGGCCTGCCGACCGTGGCACCGTTTGAACTTCAGGCCGCTTCCGCACGGACATGGGTCGTTTCTCCCCGCCGTCCGGAACGCTTTCTGCATGCTGAGTTCGGCTTCGCGCCGGCGTATGTACGTCATCACGTTGGCGGGGGCCCGCCGGTGGCGCAGTTCGTTGGCCATGAAACGCATGGGGCCGTCGATGTGGTGGAAGAAGGCCTTGTACCCCTCGCAAAGGTAGTTCAGGCCCGGTTCGCCGTCGGGCGTCGTGATGATGCGGTTCTTCGGACATCCCCCATTGCAGATGAACCGCACATCGCATGACAGGCAGTACTGCGGTAACGTGTCCAGCTTGGCCTGACCGAAGTCCCGCTGCTGCTCGGACAGGACCATCTCCATCATCGGGATCTCGGTGATGTTTCCCAGTAGGTAGTCCGGCTCGACATAGTGGTCGCAGGCGTAGAGATCTCCGTTGTGTTCCAGGGCCAGGGCATCGCCGCAGGTCTCCATGAAAATGCACAATCCCGGGCTCTGGCCGGACCAGGCGGCGAGCGACACGTCGAAGATCTGCACGTACATTTTCCCCACGTCCCGGCGCACCCATTCGTCGAAGATCCGGATCAGGAACCGGCCGTACTGCTTCCCCGTCACTGACCGGCCCGTCACGTCGTTGCCTTCCTGGTACCCCGTGTCGTTGTCCCGCTCCACGATGGGGATGAACTGCAGGAACCGGGTCTTGACCACGTCCCGCATGAAGCGGTAGACTTCCAGGGGGTGCTCCGCGTTCGCCGCGTGCACCGTGGTCAGGATGTTGAACTCCACCTCGCTTGCCTGCATCATCTCCGCCGCGCCCATCACCGTGTCGAAGGTCGGCTTGCCGCCCTTGTCGACCCGGTAGGCGTCGTGCAGCGCACGGGGGCCATCCAGGCTCAGGCCGATCAGAAAGTCTTTTTCGTGGAAGAAACGGCACCAGTCCGCGTCGAGTAGCGTGCCGTTGGTTTGCAGGGAATTGAAGATGCGCGTGTCGGGTTTCTGGTACTTCTTCTGGAGTTCGACGGCCTTTTGGAAGAACTCGAGGCCCATGAGCGTAGGCTCGCCGCCCTGCCAGGCAAAAGTGACTTCCGGCACCTGCTGGGCTTCGATGTACTGCCTGGTGTACTCCTCGAGCAGTTCGTCGGACATGCGGAACCCGCTTTCGGGGTACAAATCCTCCTTGGCGAGGAAATAGCAGTACTTGCAGTCGAGGTTGCAGATGGCCCCCCGGGGTTTCATCATCACGTGAAACGCCGGGATCGGGACCGGATCTCCTCCGGCCGAGGGCATGGACGATGCCGGGACCGGATCTCCTCCGGCCGAGGGCATGGACGATGCCGGGACCGCGGAGGTTGCGTCGACTGGGTTCACGGTGTTGCCTCGGTTTTTTCGTTCATGCAGATTCGGACCTGCAGCATTAAAACATCCAGGATTTCCAGGATATCGGGGCTATCGCCGGCCGCGCTGGCAACCCGGAACTATCGCCGGCCGCACTGGCAATCCGGGGCTACCGCCGACCGTGCCGGATCCACGGATTCAGCACATCGCGCGGATGACCAGGAAACCCCTGCACGCCCCGCGACCGATCGAACTGGTAGATGCGCGCGGCCTTCCACTTCGTGTAGGGAAAGGACCGCAGGCGGTCGCCGTCCAGGGCGTCTGAAGCGCCCGGATGCCCGCAAGCCTGCACGCCGCGCCGGTACAACTCGCCTGCGACATCCCGGTCGGACGAGACCCGATTCGCCACTTCGGCCGGGTCTTCGGCCGTGTTGAACAGCTGCTCCCTGCCGCCGTTCGCCAGGTAAATATACTTCCAATCGCCGCTTCGTACCATGATTTTGAACCGGTCCGTCCCCGGTTCGCCGTAATATCCGAAGAGGGTTTTCCTGGGCGCGGTGCTGCCTTTCAACACGCCGAGCACATCCACCCCGTCGCGCACCTGGGTCCGTCCTGCAGCGTGGGTGGCGATGGCGAAGAGGTCGGTCAGGCAGACGAGGTCGTGCCTTAAAACGTCCCGCGGAAGGCGGTCGGGCCAGCTTACGAGGAAGGGGACGCGGGCGGAGACGTCGAAGAAACTCTCCTTCTGCCACGCAGTATGATCCCCGAGATGGTCGCCGTGATCGGAGAAGAAGCAGATGAGCGTGTTGCCGGCGTCCTCGCGGGCTTCGACGGTGTCCAGGATCCGGCCCAGGCAATCGTCGATGTAGGTGATTTCTCCGTAATACCGGGCCTTCAGGACACGGGTCTGCGCGTCGTTGATTTCATCTGCCCAGATAATCCGGTTCATGAAGGGAATCTGCTCGTCCAGGTGGTCCACCGAAAGATCGCCGCGGACCGGACCCGGCATGCGGTCGGGGTCGTAGATCCGGTTGAAGGGCACGGGCGGCGCGAAGGGCGGATGGGGACCGATGAGGGACACGAAACCGAAGAAGGGCCGGTCGTCGGACGCGCGCAACGCGTCGATCGCGCGGTCGGCGGCCCAGGATTCCACGGTCAGGTGGGCGGGCAGCGGGCTCACCTGTGGCATGTAGTACATTTCGGTTCGCTCTCCCATGAGCGCCTCGATATAGTCGAAATCCGGATGCTCGCGGGCGATCCAGCCCGCGTAGGCGTCTCCGCGCCGTTGTTCCTCACTGCCGTAGAGTTCCTCGCTGTGGAGCTGGGACGCATAACCCACGTCCTCGTCCCACGGGAAGGTGTGGAACTTCCCCACGCCGAAGGTCCGGTATCCCGCTGCCGACAGGGTGCGGGCGAGATAGTCTCCGCACCTGCCCTCGAGCGTATCGGCCTGGCCGGGTACGGGCGCGGACCGGCCGTTGCTGAATACGCGGGTAGTGGGCGGATCGCTTCCCGTACGGATGGTCGTCCGCGCCGCCACACAGACGGGACAGGTCGAATAGCCCTGGGTAAACGACACGCCGCGCCGTACGAGACGGTCCATGTTGGGGGTGTAAATATGCTCATTGCCCAGCGCGGCGATCGTATCGAAACGCTGCTGGTCTGTCATGATGAAGAGGATGTTGGGACGGGTCATCGGGTTTCCTCTTGGCGTCGGCGGCGTCGGCCGACTGCACGATAAATGCGTTCGGAAATGCGGGCGCTCATCGGGCCTGCCGCCAGATGCGCCCCACCGCGTCCAGCTTGTCGTCGCTCAAGTACCCGTACCGGTTGATCCACACGCCGTCGGCCGGACTTTCCGCTACGACCCGGAAACGGCGGGCGAAATCATGCAGGGGGCCGTAACCGTGCATGAGCGGCGTGACGAGCGCGCGCCCGTTCACCTCCGCGCAGACCTGCTCGATGCGCCGCCGCTGGGCGTCATCGGGGATAGGATGGGGCTCGTCGGGACCGGGATACCCGTAATCGTCGATCCGGGTGGCCGTGATTTCGTCTCCGAGGTCGAAGAGATGGGCGAGCGACCGCACCAGGAGCCATTCGTCCAGGCCGGGATTGTGCTCCAGCAGCACCCGACCCCAGAATTCCACCATGACCGACCAGTGCATAGTATACAGCTTGGGGGAAACCGCGTCGCAGATCTCCGGCGCCTTGCGGAAATCGAAGCCGGTCCACAGGGTGAGGGGCGTCATGAAGGCGTTGGCCGAAAGCTCCATTCCCGGACCACCGTGCGTCGTGATGACCGATCTCCAGTGCCGGAGCAGGTCGCCTGACAGGGCTGATTTCAGGCGCAGCCATTCCACGATGCCGGGAAAGGACCGGAAGACGGCGGCCAGCGTCGCCGCGCCCCGGCCGGGTCCGCTGAAGTCGAGCAGGTCCCGGTTTTCGAGCCTTCCGTGCAGGTATTCGTAGGCCGCAAGCACGTCCCGGTGGATGACTTCGAAGTCGAACCCGTTGGCCGAGGCCCACCGCGCCACCTGGGGATTGAAATCCTGGAAGGCCTCGTCCAGCTTGTAACAGGGGTACTCGGGCCAGTCCGGCCGAAAGCCGGTTACGCGGGGATACTGTTCGAGCAGGTCCCGCACGTAGGCGTCGATGTAAGCCCGGATCGCCTCGCCGGCCAGGCAGCCCGTGTCGGCCATGCGATCCGGCAGCTGCCCGTCCGGCCTCCTCGGCCGGTCCTCATCCGACAGTCCCGGCGGCGTCGCACCGCTCAGTTGCAGATAGACCTTGAGCCCGCGGCCCAGCGCCGCGTCGATGAACCGTTTGATCAGGTCGCCGTGGGCGTCCGTCAGTTCGTTGGGTTCTCGGGGCTCGTACGGGGTGTCATCATAGTACGACAGGCGGGGCCGGTAGCTCGGTGCGCTCCGGACCCAGAGCGAACGCCGGCCCCAGAGCGGCCGGTCGAAGAGGCGTGGACTGCTGCCGGCGTCGCTGGGCGGCTGGAAGGAACCGACACCTTCCTCGGACGGCGCGGTCACCGTGGGATTCACCGCCACGGCCGTGGCGCCCGCCCGGTCCACCAGGTTGTCCAGCACGGCCTCCACCCCTTCGTTCAGGATGAAATCCGCCAGAACGGTGATGCCCAGCAGTCGATTTTCACTCATCTGTCACCGGTAGGTCGGCGGTCGTCATTCAGTCGTTGGTCGTCTTTCAGTCGTTGGTCGTCTTTCAGTTGGTGGTCGTCATTCAGTCGTCGGATGCCATGGACTCGAGCTGCGCCTCGATGAACCGGTCCGCGCGATCATCCTCCGCCTCGGGATCGCAGATAGAACGGAGTTCCCTTTCCAGGTCGGCAGCGACCGCCGGATGGGCTTCATGCAGGTTCTGAAGCTCATCGGGATCTCTATCCAGATCGAACAATTGGTGGGGCGCATCGACATGATGGATGTATTTCCACTTTCCTCTACGGATCATGTAGGCGCTGTGTCTCGCCCCGTGGCCATGGTATTCCGAGAACACGACGCGCCGGTCATCGGCCGAGGCCACATGCTGCAGGGGACGGCCCACCCAGTCTGTCGGCCGTTCGGCGCCTGTCGATGCGAATAGACTCGCCTGGACGTCGTGGAGGTCCACGGGCGTCGAAACCCGCAACCCGGCTTCAAAGTCGGGTCCCGCCGCGATGCAGGGGATGCGGCTCGCGTCTTCGTAGAGGGAGCATTTCCACCACATGCCGAACTTCCCGAGCATTTCCCCGTGGTCCGACGTGTAGATGATATTGGTATCGTCGTAGAGGCCCGCTGCCTGCAGCGCTTCGACCAGGCGCGCAAGTTGCCGGTCCACGAAGGTCACGCACGCGAGGTATCCTCGGCGCTGGCCCCGCACCTGGGCCTCGGTGAACCGGTCCGCCTGGAAATGTTCGCGCACTTCTCGGGCCCGGGGATGGCCGGCCGTTTCCTCTTCGGAACCATATTCCGGCAGATCGCCGCCCTGGGGATAGAGATCCCACAGCTCCTGCGAGGTGTAGTGGGGGAAATGGGGATGGATGATGTTCACCGTGAGCGTCCAGGGCCGCTCCAGCGAAGGCGCGGCGTGCGTCAGCCAATCCACGGCCGCGTCGACGCGATCCAGGTCGAGTCGGAGATGGGACTCCTTTACCCCGAACTGGGCGGCCCGTCCCGCGGCGTCCCGCCTGATCCGGAAGGGCCGTCGACCGATTTCCGGATCGCCGGCGCCTCGTTCCCTTCCGCCGAGGCGCACCTCGCTGAAACCCAAATCACCGCTCGGCGCGAAGACGTGCGTCTTGCCCACATGCACGGAGCATATGCCCTCTTCCGACAAGGCGCCTCCGTAGGTGGGTATGTCCGGTTCGACACCTAGGATGCAGTTGGAATAGGCCTGGATCTCGTGCACCCTGCGCCCCGACATGAAGGCGGACCGGCTGGGTGTGCACAGCGGCGACGGGCAGTAGGCGCTATCGTAGACGACCCCGTTTTCCGCGAGACGGTCCATGGCTGGCGTCTGAACAAAAGGATGGCCGTAGACCGAGGAATAGAAAGGGTTGTGCTCGTCGGAGATGAGCAGGAGGACATTGGCCATGGGCGGGTATCATTTCCCGGCGAGGAACGCCTTCAGCGGGACATCCTCGTCTTCCGGCAGGTAGTAACTGAGGGCGTCTCCCACTTCGCCGATTAGTTGTTTCTGCAATGGCGAGCAGCGGTCCACGAGGGACTTCGGCATCTGGATATAATCCATGGGCTTGACCCAGCGGTACGCGTAGCCCATGAAGATGGTTCGGCGGTCGTGGCCGCTCCAGTTGTGTCCGATACTGTGGAATGTGCGCTGCTCGAACAGGAAGGCGCTGCCGGCGGGCAGGTTCATCTGGATGGCGCCGTAGGGCCATCCCGTGTCCGGGTCCCTGGGCGGCTCCCCTGTAATCCGGTTGCTGCCGGGCACCAGGGAAGTGGCCCCCGATGAAGGATCCGTCTGGTCACTGAGCACGTAGGCGATCTTCAGCAGGATGCGGGGATGGGGTTCCTGCATTTCCACGAATGACCGGCCGCCGTCACGGTGCATGCCGTGTCCGCGCTTGGCCTCCTCGGTAGGTTCCGGTCCCGATGGCAGTACGATGAGGTGGGAGGTGATCATCTGGATATTCCAGCTGAGCGCGCCCCAGGCCAGGGGAATGGTCGACGGCCAGTCCAGCAGTTGCAGGAAGGCGTCGTGGGCCACAATGCAGTTTCGCTGGTTCAGATCGCCGCCTTTCCCAAGCGTGCCTTCCTTCCGGGCCTGGTCGTACACTTCGTCGATGGCCCCGTTCAGTTCGGTAACGACGGCGGGAGGCAGCGCGTCTTCAATGACCAGGTAGCCGTACTGGTCGATGTGTTCCCGCTGCGCGTCGGTCATCGCGGTGTACTGGTGTCCGTTATCCATGTCAGTAATCGATCCTTCAGTCAAAGCGTGCATATCGCCCGGACGCTTCAGTAATCTATGCGCCGGTCAAAGCGTGCATATCGCCCGGATGTCTCAGTAGTCTATGCGCCGGTCGCTGCCCACGGCCTCTTCACCGATGTAGAGGTCAAAGTACGTGTTCGCATTCCGGTAATTAGGAAAGTTGCCCCACCGATCTTCCCGGAACCCCTTCAGCCAGGGCTTGCGCAACTGGTAAGCCTTGACATGCCACAGGAAAACCGCCGCGGCCTCCGATGCAAGAATCCCCTCCGCCTCGTCGTACATCGTCATGCGCGCCTCGTGGTTCAGTTCTCCGGCGGCCGCGTCGATCAGCCGGTCGAATTCCGGATTCAGCCAGTCGTGGCGCGTGTAGCCTCTGGGCTGGGACCGCCAGATGATGCCCAGCATGCTGTGGGGATCTGGAAAGTCGTAGTTGAACCCGATGATGCTCATGGGAAACTCCCAGTTGTACATGGCCGACCTGTACGCCGCGCCTTCTGTATTCCGGATATCGATCTGGATGTTCAGATTCTCCTTGAGCATCTCCTGGATCGCCTGGGCTACCTGGCTGATGGCGGAAGCGGGCGTGGCGTCGGCGAGCCAGATATCCATCCGCGGGAACCCCCTGCCGTCCGGATAGCCGGCTTCGGCAAGCAGCTGCCGGGCGAGATCCGCGTCGAACCGCTGGTGGTCCCGGTACTTGTCTCCCACATAACCGGGGAAATGGAGCGGCAGCATGGTATAGGCCGGGATCATCATATCCTGCAGAATCGTTTCGTTCAGCGACACCTGGTCGATGGCGTGGGCGAAGGCCTGGCGGACCTTGAGGTTGTCGAAGGGGGGCTGGCGCGTCCGGAAGAACAGATAAACCGTCGTAAACTGGTCGTAGGACCACGCCCGTTCGTTCCACTCCGGGTCGTCGCGCAGGCCGCCGTAGACCATGGGGCTTATGTCGATTACGTCGATTTCGTCGTTCTCGTAAGGCAGCAGTCCCATGTCGTTCGCCGCGCTCACCGAGCCGACCATGGCGTTGAATATGCGCACGATCTGTCGGAGATGCCCGGGATTGGACCCGGTGTAATGAGGGTTCAGGCCGAAAGTCATGTACTGGCCCGTCTTCCACGTCTCGAGCTGGAAGGGTCCGTTGGTCAGGCAGGTGCCGGCGAGGGCCCACTGGTCCCCGTACTTCTCCACCTGCCAGGGCGGGACGGGTGCGGAGGTGAGGTAAGCGGTGATATGGGGCAGGAATGCGCAGGACTGCTCCGTCTCGATGACCAGGGTGTAGTCGTCCAGGGCCGTAACGCCCACGGTGTCTACGTCGTCCGTTTCCCGCTGGTTGTAGGCCTTTGCGCCTTTGATGTCGTAATAGAGAAAAGCGTAGACGTTGCCCGCGTTGGGATGGAGAAAACGCTTGAAGGTGAATTCGAAATCTTGGGCCGTGACGGGCCGGCCGTCACTCCATCGGCCGTCCCGGCGCAGGTGAAAGGTCCAGGTCTTGCCGTCCTCGGAGGGTTCCCACGACTGCGCCGCGCCGGGGATGAGTTCCCCGTTCAGTCCGAACATGACGAGCCGCTCGAAGTGGAATTCGCTCCCGCCCGCCACGTAGATCGAAACGCCCTGGTCCATGCTCTTGGGTTCCGCGGCCATGTACCGGAACACCTGGTATTCAAGGGGCGCGGCGTCGTCGGGCAGGCGCTCCATCAGCGCGGCGTGGGCTGCCTCCTTCATTTCAGCGGTCTGGCCAAAGAACAGCTCGGGAGCGCTTTCATCGGGATCTTCCGGCGCCGGTTGACCGCCGCAGTTCACGAACATCAGCGCGAAGGCGAGCAGGAGCGTCGCCGGGAATCGTCGCAGGAGTCGAGTTTGGTTCATGATCTTGGCATCCTAAGCTCAGGGCGTATGGTTACGTCGGCCTACGCTCCGGGCGGATGGTTCGTCTGCCTACACTCCGGGCGGGTCGATGCCCAGGCGGGTGAACTGTTCCGGCATGGCCTCGCAGGCTTCCAGATGCCGGGCGATCCGTTCTGTGAACCGGGCTTCCAGCGTCGGATCTTCGATGGGGTGCTGCTGCGCCGGGTCCGCCGCGACGTCGAACAGCTGGTTCCTCCCCGCGTGGGACGCCTCGTCGGGGTGATGTCGTGGCACCTTGCCTTCGGTGGGGATCTTGTACAATGGGAGGTTATAGGTGTGGCCGAAGTACCGGCCCGTCTCGACCCGGTCGTACACCTCCCTGGGATACCAGCGGTTCAAACCGCCCGTGGGCATGGCCGTGTACGCGTACAGCGGGCCCGCGTCCTCGTTGACCGGGTTGCGCATGTAGACGTACCTCCCGTCCGTTAAGTTCATGGCCATCCCGAAGTAACCGAAGATGCCGTCCGCCCGTAGACCGTCGCCGTCCAGCGCCTTGCGCAGGGACCGTCCCTGGACGTAAGGCGGCAGTGAAGTATCGAAGTAGTCGAGAAAGGTCGGCATCAGGTCGATGGTCTGCGTGAGCGCTCCGGTGCGCGTGCCGGCCCGCTCGTTGCCGGGCAGGCTTGCGATCAACGGTATCCTAACGATCTCGTTGTACAGGGGCATGATGTTCTTCATCCAGAAATCATGCTCCGCCAGCATGGTCCCGTGATCCGTGGTGAACACGACCAGCGTATCGTCCCATAGTCCCAGGTCGTCGAGCGTGTCGAATATCCTGCCCACCCAGTGGTCCGTCATCGTGAGCAGTCCGGCGTAGCACTTCCGGATGTGTTCGACCGCCTCAGGGGATTCATGGACCTCGTCGTAACTGGGCCAGTCGTAGAACGGTCCGTCGTAATCGTCGCCGTACAAGGCCCGGTACTTCTCGGTGCAATAGAAGGGCTCGTGGGGATCGAAGATCTCGACCTGCAGGAACCAGTCGTCGGACGCCCGGTTCGTCTTCAGCCACTCTATGGCCGCCTGTGCGGTCTTCGGACCGGAGAAGTCCTCCTCGCGCTGCTGCAGCTTGCGGTTGCCGAAATTCTGCAGGCTGAGTTGCCCCAGGTGGTCGGGCAGGGCCATGCGGTCTACGTGGGACGCCCACCAGTCGTTTTCCTGGCCGCGATAGAAATCCCAGGTGTTGAACGCCGTGTGGTAGTTCTCGCCGCCGAGTTCGAAGTAGTGGTAATGATCGGTCAGAAGGTGGGTGAAGACGTCGTTCTTCCGCAACTCGCCCGGCAGCGTATCGTCGTAAGGTTCGATGGGTCCCCATCCCCGGTAGATGAAGTTGTACCGCCCGGTCATGAACTCCCGCCGCGCGGGCATGCAGGGCAGCGAACCCACCCAGTGATTGTCGAAAACGACGCCTCGTTCGGCCAGGCGGTCCAGGGCGGGCGTATGCACCCAGTCGTTGCCGTAAGTCGAAAGGTAATCCCGGCGGACGGTATCAAGGACGATAAATACGCATTTCATTTTTGGTCAACTTTCTATTCGTCTTCTTTCTTGCCGTAGCTGTGTCCGCCAAGGATCGCCTTGATGTCATCTGCGGACCGGGCGCGTTCGAAGGCATCGATGCGTTTTTCTTCCTCTTCCGCGAGCGCCGTGGCATTCTCGAGCACCGCGTCCATCCTGTTAGCGGGAAACTTGCACGCGCCGTTCTCGTCCATGTGGATGATCTCGCCCGGCGCCACGTCCATGCCGCCCACGGATACGGGCACGTTCACCGCGTGCACGGCCTGGTCCCCGTGACCCGGTGTGACGCCGCTGAGGAGGTACTGGACCTCCATCGGCCGGATCTCGTGTATGTCACGTGACGGTCCGTTGGAGACCACGCCGACGCAACCCACGGCCTTGACGGCCGCCGTCATGTTCCCGCCCGCCAATCCCACTTTTCCGGCGATCTCCGCGGGGAAATTCTGCCGGATAACCAGAATCGTCGGTCCGGGAGATGCGTCAAGGGCATCGATGACATCGATGAAGGAGAGGTTCTTGAAACCCGGCTCGGGCAGGCCGAAGACGCAGGTGACGGCGTAACCCACGGTCCGACCGAGTTCGGGATACATGCACTTAATGGACTGGTCCGTGTACCAGTTTACCTCCCACGGGTTGTAGAGGCCGAGGCAGAGGGGATGGGTGGGATAGGTGGCCACCACGTTGGTGATCGTGGGAGTGTCGAACCGTTTCAGCGCCTCCAGCGTCTCCTGCGGGGACCGCGCGGCCATGCATCGCTCCTTCCGGGGTGCGTACGGAGAAGAGGTAGGAAATCAGGCCGTCCATTCAGACGGCTAAATCAGACCGTTAAGTCAGACGGCAATATCGGTCAGTCAAATCGGTGGAATGAACCCGGTGAATATGATCCTGATTCGACGGGGTGTCAAGCCGGTAATCAGCCCGGGTGCCTCGATGACTAGACTGCGTGAACAGCCGGGTGTCACGCCAGTCCATCGCCCGGTCGGTCGAAGAACTCAAACGGTTTCGACGGGCCGTTTCCGCACAAGTCATCCGGACGATCCGGACTGGAGCGACCGCTGCCACAGGGCCGTGGAGTAGAACTCGTAAGACGCTGCCTTGTCGGGGACGTCGACGAGATGGACCGTAAAGCGGCACGGCACGCCGTTGGCCGGCAGGTAGTCCCTGAAGAAGCTGCTGTACGCCCGGGCGTACGCTTCCTTCAGCCGATCCTGCTCGGCGGCGTATCCCACCGGGTCCACGAGAGGATTCGGCGACTTGGGCTGGCACCCGAAGGCGTGCACTTCGATGAAGTCGATTTCCCGCAGCGACTTGCACAGGCCGGCATCGATCAGCCATTTCTCCCAGCTCTGAAAGACCAGGGGGATCTCCTGGTCCGGTTCCATCGATACCAGTTCATCCCGCTCCAGCACGCCCTTGGCGGAATAACCGCCCGTGAGTCCGGCGAAGTAGATCTTCAGGTCACCGTCCGGCTGCGCTTCCGTAACCAGGGCCGACAGCACCGGGTTTTCGCCGTGGTAATAGTAGGTCAACTTGCCCCGCTTCCTGATGTTGAACGCCATGGATGCTCCCTCTGTAAGTTGTTTACCTCAGGACGTCTCGCACGCGGTTCACCGAGTTTGGGAATGGCCGCTTCGTCAGGATAATCTACTGAACGTGTCAAGGTCGACCAGGTTGCTTTATTGACGCCGCAAAGCGGACATTTTGATCATCCGTCAGAGGCATTCCTCAGTCATTATGGTCTTTGGCCGCACGTCTACGCTCTGTATATTCCATACCCTCGCGGTCGCCGGATTGCTCGGGTCTCGAAGGCGTCCGATACCATGCGACCGTCGATACGGTGTCGATACAATGTAGAAACTATCATGAACCAGACTATCCCATTCAAAAAAGACCTCGTGCTCGTCGGCGGTGGCCATTCCCACGTGCAGGTGATCCGCATGCTGGCCATGAAGAAGGCCCTGGGGGGCATCCGCGTCACGCTTATCTCGGATGAATCCACCGCCTGCTATTCCGGTATGCTGCCCGGTTGCCTTGCCGGCCTGTACCGGCCCGACGAGATGGAAATGGAACTGAGGCCGCTGTGCAACTGGGCGGGTGTCCGGTTCGTCCGGGCCCGGATGGCCGGCCTCGACCCGGCTCTCCAGCAGGTTCATTTCGACGACGGCCGTCCTCCCCTTGCCTACGATGTCCTTTCGATCAACATCGGTTCGATCCCCAGGGGCATGGACACACCGGGGGTGCGGGAACATGCCGTGCCCACGAGGCCGCTCGGCCTGCTGCTGAAGCGGGTTCACCAGTTCGAGGAAAACCACCGGAGCGACGGCCGGCCGTTGCGGATCGTCATCGCGGGAGGCGGTGCGGCGGGCGTGGAACTGGCCTTCGCCATGCACTCGAGATGGCAAGAACGATTCGCGCCCGTCCAGATCACCCTCGTGGATTCGCAGGCGACTTTGCTGACCGGGCACCGTCCCCGGGTCGCCGCGATCATTGGGCGGTACCTCGAAGAAAAGGGGATCGAATGCCTTACCGGCCTGCGCGTCGCGGGTGTGGACGAAACAGCGGTCCATTTCGAGGATCATCCGTCCCTGCCCTGCGACTTCCTGCTCTGGGCAACAGGCGGAGCGCCTCCCGGTCTGTTGAAGGATACAAACCTGGAGACCTGCGGTGCCGGGTTCATCCGCGTCCGGCCCACCCTGCAGGCCATGGGTTTCGACAACGTGTTCGCGGCGGGTGATTGTATCGAATTTCCTTCCCGTTCCCTGCCCAAATCGGGTGTATACGCGGTACGGGAGGGACCGGTCCTGGCCCGAAACATTCATGCCTGGCTCGAGCACCGATCCCTGGTTCCATACAGACCCCAGGCTTCCTCGCTCGCGCTGCTCATGACCGGGACGCGGAACGCCGTCGCGAGCCGGCGCCACGCCTCCTTCCACGGCCCGTGGGTGTGGCGGCTGAAGGACTGGATCGACCGGCGCTGGATGCGAAAGTTCGACCCCGCCCTGCTGCCGCCCATGGACCCGGCCGACTCGGGGTCACGCGCCAGGGATGCCCCGTCCGACCGCGAGGCGCATCTCACCGGTGAAGAAGCCGGCGAAGGCCCGGAAGTGTCGGCCATGCGCTGCGCCGGGTGCGGCGCCAAGGTCGGTTCGACCGTTTTGACCGGCGTGCTTGACGAACTGGAAGTATTCGACCGGGAGGACGTGCGGATCGGCCTGCACGACGCCGACGACGCAGCGCAGCTTGTGATCCCTCCCGGCCGGTCGCTGGTACAGACCGTGGACGGCTTCCGCGCCTTTACCGGCGACCTGCACCTCTTCGGTCGCATCGCCCTTGTCCACGCCGCGTCCGATCTATACGCCATGGGAGCCGAACCCCACTCCGCACTGGTTACAGTCACGCTGCCCTACGCGGAAAAACCGCTCGTGGCGAACGACCTGAGACAGCTCATGGGCGGCATCGCGGAAGAAGCCCGGCGCCTCGGGGTCACGCTCCTCGGCGGGCATACGAGCGAGGGAACGGAGACGGCCGTCAGCGTAACCATGAACGGTTTGACCGGCAGCGACGCCGTATTCAGGAAGGGCGGGCTGCGTCCCGGTGATGGGCTCATCCTCACCAAGCCCGTCGGCACGGGCGTCATCCTGGCGGCCGACATGCACCTCAAGGCCAAGGGAAGCTGGGTCGACGAAGTCTTCGAAGGCATGCTGCGGTCCAATGCGAAGGCGGCGAGTATACTTGCGCAAGCCGGCATTCCTTCCGTCACCGACGTGACCGGCTTCGGTCTGGCGGGACACCTCGTAGAAATGCTTGAGGCCAGCGGCACGGGTGCGGAGATTGAAATCGACGGTATACCGCTTTACGACGGTGCGGCGGATTGCGTGGTTGCCGGCGTGGAAAGTACACTGGCGCCGTCCAACCGGGAACATTTGCGGAAGAGATGGCAGGTGGAGTCGGGACCTGGCGCGGAGGACGCCCTCCTCTTCGACCCTCAGACCTCGGGTGGACTGCTGGCCGGCGTGCCTGCCGCCCGTATCGACGAGGTACTCGTAAAACTGCGGGACGCCGGTTACGCCCAGGCGGCCTGCATTGGTCGGGTGACCGACCGAAAACGGCACCTGAAGATCCGCTAGACCCTCATAGGCCCCGTCACGGCAACGCACACACAATCTTGCCGATATGTCGTTGTGATTCGAGGTAATCGTAGGCCGAGGGCACTTTATCGAAGGGAAATACCCGGTCGATGCAGGGCCTGAGTCCCGACGCTTCGCAGGCCCTGGCCAGATCGTGCAGGTCTTCGGTGGTTGAGGTGTAGATCCCTCGTATCTGGATTTGCCTGCCGATGATGTCGAAGGGATTGAGGCGGGACTCGAAACCGTCCAGGATGCCCACGAGGGAAATCCGGGCGTGCAGCGCGCAGGCTTTCAGGGACTTCGCGAAAGTCTGGCCGCCCGCCACGTCTACGACCAGGTCGACACCGGAACCGCCGGTATAGGAACGTACCTGCTCCGGCCAATCATCGTCTCTGTAATCGAAGGTCTCCAACACCCCGAATTCATCCTTCATCCGTCGGGCTTTTTCTTCGGATGACGTGGTTAATAACGCTTGCGCCCCAGTGAGTTTCGCGAGTTGTGCAGCGAACACGGACACTCCGCCCGTGCCGTGCAGGAGGACCCACTCCCCTGCCTGCAGTCGACCCTGAGATACGACCGAAGCCCAGGCGGTCAGTCCGGCGATGGGCAACGTAGCGCCTTCGTGGTAGGAGAAGTGGGACGGCATGGAAACCAGGGCGTCCGCGGGATACAGCACTTGCTCGCACAGTACGCCGTCTACGCCGCCCGCACCCACCAGGGTCTTCATCCGGTCGGGCGTGAGTCTTCCGGCGGGCCAGCGCATGAACGGCGCGTTCACGACCCGGTCGCCCGGCAGGATGCCCGACACTCCGGTTCCCGTTTCCAACACGTCGCCCGCCATGTCGGACCCGGCGACGAACCTGCCCTCGAAGGGTTTTCCGTATCGGCCCCTGGCGACCATGAGGTCCCGGTAATTGAGCGATACGGACCGGACCCTGACCAGCGCCTCGCCGGGACCGGGCTCTCCCGGTTCCGCCAGATCGACCAGGCGAAGCTGGTCGTGGTCAATCACGTATGCGCGCATGGGTGCAATCCATCATCTATTCCTTCACTTTACCTACAATCGCGGTTGTTGACCCATCACGGTTGTTGAAGGTCTATTCAATACGTCGTTCCGTGGTCAATTTTCCATATCGCGGCGAAATTGGCAATTGATAATTACCGCGTGAATTCGTATGCTTATGGCGACGTTCACGCCCTTGATCGGCGTGCAAAACCAACCGGCCGGTGGGTGGATTTCCCATGAGACCAGATGGAATGGCGGATCAGTACAACGGACCGGACCTGGGACAGGCAGAGAGGACCGAACGGCATTGAACGACATCCGCATCTACTTTATCGGTGATTCCTACGTGAACGGTACCGGCGACCCGGCTTATCTCGGCTGGCCGGGACGGGCGTGTGCCGCGTCGCGGTCCGATGAGAATGCCATCACCTGCTATAACCTGGGCATCCGCGGAGATACGAGCACCGACGTGCTCCGGCGCTGGGAACGGGAAGTGGAGGCCCGGCGTTTGATACCTCACGACGGCCGGGTGGTGTTCGGATTCGGCGCGAACGACTGCTGGATCGTGGACGGGAATACGCGCGTGGACCGCGCCGACACCATTCGCAACACCGAAGAGATCCTGTCACGCGCACGCTCCCTGTTTCCCACGTTGATGATCGGACCGCCACCCGGGACCGATGCAGACGAACACGGAAGAAGGGTGGAAGTTTCCTCACTCGTCGGAGAGATCGCCGGAAGGGTCGGCGTGCCTTATCTCGAAGTGATCCACGAACTGCATGTCGGCGGTGTCTGGCAGAGCGAAGCGGTCCTTGGCGACCGCGTTCATCCGGCCGATGGCGGTTACTCTGCGCTAGCGGAGCTGGTTCTTGCCTGGTCCGCGTGGTGGTTCAGTTCCCCTTAGTGGTCAAGTGCACCTTAAAGGAGGCAAGTTGTGTCGTTGACGAAGGCACAGATCGACCAGTTCAACGAACAGGGTTTTCTCCCTTACGAGGACCTGCTGACGCCGCTCGAGGTCAAGGCGCTGCACCAGCGGCTCGAAGATATCGGCAACGAACGGGTCGATTTCCCGGACGAATACGTTCAGATCGAACCGCGCGTGGAACTCGGCGAAATGCAGGCTGATCCGGTGCGCTTCAACAACGTGCGCAAGATCTGGAACCTGACGAAACACGATCCGGTATTCAAGGAACTGGCCTGGCATCCGAAGATCCTCGGCGTGGTCCGAAGCCTGATCGGTCCGGATCTCAAGATCTACGTGGACCAGACGCTCTGCAAACCGCCCCGGGTGGGATCGGCGAAACCACCCCACCAGGACTCGGCCTACTGGACGAGCATCGATCCGCCCAATCTCGTGATCTGCTGGATCGCCCTGAACGACGCCACCGAGAACAACGGGTGCATGCGTTTCATTTCCGGTTCCCACAGGGCCGGCGTGATCGAGCACAAGCATCTCGAGGACTTTCGCGTCGAGGACGCCCAGGTCGGCTATGAACGGGAGGTCGCCGTACCCTTGAAGGCAGGCAGTTGCTCGTTCCACCACAGCCTCGCGCTTCACCGCACCGACGCCAATACCAGCGACGACCGTCGCATCGGCCTGACCGTCGCTTACATGGATGCCCGTTCGAAGTTCATCGGAAACGGCGTCATGCCGGAGTACGACCTGGTATCGGGAAAGGCTTATGAAGGATGTGTTTAAACACGTTTTCGTATTAATACAATGATTATCAATACGATTCGTAATAGCATAGACCATAGCATAGCTCTGCCAGGAAGCAAATCCATTACGCTGAGGAACCTGGTACTTGCTTCGCTGGCCGAAGGAACGACCGAGATCGACGCGCCCTGCGACTGTGACGACACCCGGGAGATGGTGGAATGCCTGGGTGAACTCGGGATCGCGATCCAGGCGAGTGACGACTATCGACGGATGGCCGTGGAAGGAAGAGGCGGACGCTTCGCAGAAGGACCGGTAAGCCTTGACCTCGGACTCAGCGGTACTTCAGCCCGCTTCCTGATCGCCCTGTCGGCCCTCAGGACCGACGAGACCCGACTGGCCGGGCGGGGCAGCTTGAACGAAAGACCCAATTCTCCACTACTCGATGCTTTGGAGCAACTGGGTGGGGAAACGGCATCCTCCAACGACGGATGTCTGCCAGTTTCCATCAAAGGTCCCAAGGCGTCCCAACATCTGGTCCGGATGAAAGGCGATGTTTCCAGCCAGTTTTTCTCCGCCCTCCTGCAGGTCGCACCTCTACTGCCCGATGGTCTGCGTATACAGGTCGACGGCGATCTGGTCAGCAAGCCGTACATCGACATCACGCTGAACGAAATGCGAAAGTTCGGTGTAGAAGTAGAGAACGACAACTACCGCAAGTTCGTGGTCAAGCCACAGCGGTATCGTTCAGGACCCCGTTCGGTGGAAGGAGATGCTTCCGCCGGCTCCTACTTCGCGGCGCTCGCCCTTATCCATGGCGGGAAGATGGTCTTTGAGAACCTCGGATCCGAAACACGGCAAGGGGATATCCGATTCCTTTCCATCTGCGAAACCCTGGGCGCCAATGTCCGACTGGACAAGATAAGGACCGTTATGGAAGGACCGAAAGATGGCCGCGTACTTCCGGCGGGGGGAGAAATCGACTGCGGGGACATACCAGACGCCGCACTGACCCTGATTGCGATCGCCCCGCTGATACCAGGTACGACCAGGATAGCGGGAATCGGCACGTTGAAGCACAAGGAGTGTGACCGGATCGAGTGCCCCGCGGCGGAGTTACGGAAGATCGGCGTGGCAGTGAAGACGGGACCGGACTTCATCGAGGTCGGGGATCTGCCTCCAGGCGCGGCGGACGCCAAAGACGCAGCTAAAGACGGAATTGATATTGAAACCTACCACGACCACCGCATGGCCATGAGTTTTGCCGTGCTGGGAACTCGCCTGGGGAACTTTAATATCCTCAACCCGGGCGTAGTCGGGAAGACCTATCCACGCTTCTGGGAGGACCTGGCGCGGATCCGGTAGATTCGATCGGACCCGTCCGGAAACTCGTTTGCCGCTACGTATTTCCCCTACCGCCGGATATACAGATCCGTAATCGTGGAATTGTCGATGAAGAAGGGTTCCTGGCCCATGGAGTCCTTTTTCCAGCCCGCCAGCCAGGGTTTGCGAAGCTGCAGGAAGTAGTCGTGGTAGAGGAAGACGCCGCCCACGTCTTCGACCAGGATCCGTTCCGCTTCGTTATACATCTCGAAACGGCGTACCTCGTCGGTCTCCCTGGCCGCTTCGTCGACCAGGCGGTCGAACTCCGCGTTCATCCAGTCGTGGCGGCCCGCGCCCACGGGCTGCGAGTGCCAGACCATGCCGAGGAGGTTGTGGGGGTCTGGGAAATCGTACTGGAAGGGAATCAGGCTGAGGTCGATCCGGTACTGGGCCATGGCCTCGCTGTAGACCCGGGGCTCCATGTTTCGGACGCCTACCTTGAGGCTCAGGTTGTTGGACAGCATCCCCGATATCGCTTCGGCCGCCATGATTCGGTTCGGGTCGTTACGCAGCCAGATGTCCACCGAGGGGAATCCCCGGCCGCCCGGATACCCGGCCTCGACCAGGAGGCTGCGCGCCAGTTCGGGATCGTACCGCTGGACGTCCTTCAAGGCATCGCCCGAATAACCCGGAAAGCCCGGCGGCAGCATGGTGTACGCGGGCAGGGCCGTTCCCCGCAGCACGATGTTGCAGAGCGCGTCACGATCGATGGCATGGCTGATGGCCTTTCTCACCCGGTGGTCGTTGAACACGCCTTCGCGCGTCCGGAAAAACAAGTAAAGCGCGTTGAAATCCATGTACTTGTGCAATTCCGCGCTCAACTCGGAATCATCCTCGATCCGGGTGAGGTCGCGCACGTCGATTTGCACCAGGTCCAGTTCGTCGTTCTCGTAGGAAAGCAGCCCGGTGTTTACCCGGTTCTGGAACATGGAGTGGATCTCGGTCAAATACCCCTTGATCGGACCGTTGTAGTAGGGATCGAGTGACAGTGTGAGACGCTCCCCGATACGCCAGTTGTCCACCTTGTAGGAGGAGTTGCTGACTACATTCTCGTCGCTCGCCCAGCGGGGGCCGAACCGCTCGACCTGCCAGCGGGGGACCGGGATCGAGGTGAAGAAGGCGGCGATCATGGGCAGGTACGGGCAGGGCCCGTCGGTTTCGATCACGAGGGTCATGTCGTCCACCGCGTAGACGCCCACCGAGTCCGGATCGTCGGTCTGCCCGGTATTGAAGGCCCGGGCGCCCTTGATGTTGTAGTAGAAAAAGGCGTACCCGCTGCCGGACGCGGGGTCCAGCATGCGCTTGTAGCTGTACTCGAAGTCGCGGGCTGTCACCGGCCGGCCATCGCTCCACCGCGCACCGGGTCGCATCTTGAAGGTCCACCTCGTCTGATCCTCGTTGGCCATCCAGCTGGAAGCGGCGCCCGGGATCACGCGGTTGTTGTGGTCCAGCATGGTGAGGCGTTCGAAGAGGAAGACGATGCCGCCTACCTCGTAGATGGCCACGCCTATGTCAAGGTTGGTCGGCTCGTCATTCAGAAAGCGGAAGACCTGCCGGTCGAGCGGCGCTGCGTCCGCGGGCATGACTCGACCGACGGCGTTGCGCACCTGGGCTTCCGGCATGCCGGTGTATGCCGCAAGCCCGAGCATAGCAAGGCCCAGCACTGTGGTCAATAAAGCTGCAGGTCTCATAGCGGTATTCCTCGCGTCAGAATCGCTCCGTCCGTTCCAGGTTCAGCCAGGCCATCTCTTCGGCCGTCAGCTTCGTTTCAAGTGCCTGCAGGTTGGCTCGGATCTCATCGCCGTTGCGAGCGCCGACGAGTGCAAAGATGTTGAGCGGCTGGCTGAGCACATAGGCCAGGGCGACCTGGGGTATGGACAGGCCCTTTTCGTTCGCCAGTTCCTCGACCCGGTCCAGTCGTTCGAAGTTGTCGTCCGTGCAATAGGCCCGAACGGAACTTTCGTCGAAGAGACCCTGTTCGGCCTGGGATTCGTAATTCTCACGATTTACCCGGCCGGAGAAGAACCCGCTGGCGATGCTGGACCAGGTAAACAGCGGCATCTGGTTTTCCAGGTACCACGAACGCGCGTCCGCCCCGTCCTTCCCGCTGATGCTGATACATCCCCGCCACGGCGGTTCGGCCTGTTCGGCCAGGCTGAAATTCGGACTGCTCACGGTGAAGGGCTGCTGTCCGCTGGTGGCGGCGTACAGGTTCGCCCTTTCGATGCGGTCGTGGGTCCAGTTGGATCCGCCGATTACGCCCAGGATGCCCGCGCTGATGTACTGATTGAGCGTATCCATGATCGGAGCGACGGGAACCCTTACGTCGTCGCGATGCAGGAGGTAGAGATCCACGTAGTCCGTATTCAGGCGGGCCAGGGAGTCGTGCAGGTCCGATGAGATATCGTAGGGCGTCACGCGGGCCCGGTCGGCATTCATGTGGCAGCACTTGGTGAGAATGACGATTTCCCGGCGCAGGCCCCGGTCTTCGATCCAGCGGCCCAGCACGCGTTCGCATTCGCCGCCGCCGTACAGGTGGGCGCTGTCGAAGGTGTTGATTCCCGCGTCGTACACCTGGTCCAGCAGGTCGAAACTGTATTCCTCCTCGGCGAAACTCAGCATGATCGTGCCCTGAACCAGGCGTGATACAGGCTTGTCGACGTTCGAGATGTTGCCGTACTCCATGGGTGCTCCTCTACAAAAGGATCATGACGCTTCTACAGGATACTTCAACCCGATCTCGGCACGGACGGCGTCCAGCGTTTTCATGATGGCCAGAGTCTCGTCCAGCGGGAGCGCGGGCGTCTCGAGCAACCCTTCCCTGAGGCAACGTCCCGCTTCCTCGATCTCGTACTTGAATCCGTTCTCCACGCGCGGCGGCTCCACCGTTACCGGTTCCTTGCCATCCGCGTTCAGCGTTGCGGTATAGGTGTCATAGAATGCGGACGGGATGCGGATATTGCCCTGCGTCCCGTGGATGGACACGGCGCCGGGCGTGTTGGTCCGGACCGCACAGGTCAGCGCGGCCATGGCGCCCGAGTCGTAGCGAAAGGCCATGGTGGTCTGCTCATCGACTCCCGTGGTGCCGATATCCGCCAGCGCCGCGACCCGGTCCGGCTGTTGCCCGTAGACCATCGAAGCCATAGATACAATGTATACACCGATGTCCAGGAGGGCGCCTCCGCCCAGTTCGGGATTAAGCAGGCGGCCCTCCGGATTGAATCCCGCACGGAATCCGAAGTCGGCCATCATGTTCCGAACTTCGCCGATGGCACCATCGACGAGCCATTGGCGTACCTGCGCGATGGCCGGCAGGAACCGCGTCCACATGGCCTCCATGAGGAAAAGACCCCGCTGCCGTGCGCACCGGATCATGGCTTCCGCTTCCGATGCGTTGAGGGCGAAGGGTTTCTCGCAGAGCACCGGCTTGTCCGCGTTCAGGCAGAGCAGCGTGTCCCGGCAGTGCATGGGATGGGGGGTAGACACGTAGATCGCGTCGATCTCCGGGTCTTCCGCCAGGGACGCGTAGGACGGGTGTCTTCGGGGTACTTCGAACTCGTCGCCGAAGGCGTCTGCCGTACCCTGTGCCCGGGACCCAACAGCCGAAAGCTCGGCATCCGCCACCACCGCGAGCGCTTCGGCGAACTTGTGAGCGATCTTCCCGGTTCCAAGAATGCCCCATTGTATGGTTTCAGACATGTTCGCTCCACATTCTGACGTGTATGATTGGCCTTCTAATAAAACTGACTTTGGCGATTTGCTTTAGTTAAAGTGAAATCACAGGATGCGTTCCACCGCCCAATGAAGAACTGCTTCGGCGATGGAGATCGCCTCGGTGTACTCTTGGCTGGTAACGGGATCTATGTCACCAGGATAGCGTGTAATTGCGGCATACTTAGTCAACTTGCTCGCTTATTGGATCGGCGCTGGTATGACCTCTCCTTTGTCTTCCAATAATGACAACAGGTAATCGAGGTCATGCACAAAAGGAAACTAGATGTTGCGAGAAATCATCACAGCTTTGATCGCTTTTTCTGCGGCTTGCTGGGCGTTGAAGCACAGACTCTCGATATACATGGAACCGCATTCGTCGCCTGAGTCAGGTCACTTCTCGCTCGGTTTATCCACTCACGCGGGTCGTCAGCTGGAAAGCGTTCAGGTAGATTCATAGACGATCCTTCCTTCGCGCAGTGCTGGCTTGATGACCAACGCGTGGCTGTCCTTGTAACGCTCGACCGCCTGTGGTGTGACGACGATGGCGTCAACAGCTGCTCCGACCCGGTGCAAGTTCATGTATATCTCGCCCATCAGGTCAAGTGGACGCGCACATTCCTTAACGATAAGCAGATCGACGTCGCTATGGCGGTTCATTTCGCCGCGGGCGGCGGACCCGAAAAGGATGATCTTCTCCGGCTCTGCCACCTCGACGACCCGTCGGATGATTTCGTCCAGAACCTGAGGGTCGAGCATTCCTTCGTTCATGGTCCCTCACAGCTTAGAACTAGATGCCATCGTAACAGACTATTTCCACCTTACCGAATTTCCACTCACCGCTTGAGCTTGTCAACTTCAGATCACGGCAATCGCGCTCCGCGCCATTTCGTCCCAGTCGGGTTCGGGTGCGGGGCAGTCGCTCCAGGCGATCGACATGGCGCCGTCTTCCACGACGAGCGTACCCCGGCAGTCGAGTTCCTCGACGGGCGGGCGTGGCTGCAATCCCATGAAGGCTTCAAAGACGGGGTCGTTCCCTATGGCAAGGATGACGTGGGGATCTCCGCCGTGCACCTCCACACCGAAACTTTCGGCCAACTGGGCCTGCTTGACCTGTCCCGTGATCCCGATGCCCCGTTGGCGGACGATATCAGCGGCCTGCATCGCCAGGTACGGCGCCGTGTTGTACGGCTGACCGCCGATGGCGCCGATCCATTCCAGGGTCAGGACCGGGAGGTCGAGGGTGGCGCATAGTTTCTTGAGCCCCAGGATATCGTAGTCCTGCAGGGGCTCCTCGATCCACCGGTACCGGCACTTTTCCATGATGCGCCCGATTTTCACGGCTTCTTCGTAGGTGTACGACTCGACGGGATCGTGGAACAGCATGATTTCGTCGCCAAGGGCCTCACGCAACTTGACGGCCATCTCCCCGTTGGTCTTCACGCCCCGGTAGGAATGGTCCTTGCAGCCGATGAATCCCTCTTCGTCCACACGCTGCACCGCGTGGGCCACCAGGTCGTCGATGGTGCGCCCGCCCACGTTGCAGTAGGCGGGCACGCTTTCCCGGCATGCGCCGAGCAACTTATAGATAGGGAGACGTGCGCTACGGCTCGCAAGGTCCCACAACATCCGGTCGACCGTATCCAGCAAGCCTCTTCCCGTGTACATGAAGCGCTGAGCCATCCAGAACCGCTGCCACACGTATTCCCGGTCGTAGGCGTCCACGCCGATGAGCATGTGAGCGTACCGGGCCATGAACTGGCGGCCCTGCCATTCCAGTTCCCGAGGATCGAAACCTGTGCCAAATTCGGCATAGGCGTCCAGATCGCCATCCGTCACGAGGCGGACCATAAGCCGGTACTTAGGTTCCGGCCCGTCTCCGGTGAACTCGTAACCATCGGGCGCGCCGGCGCCGAATCCCTGGTCATGGGTAAACAGCCCGGAGATGCCCGGAGGCACCGGTGCCATGCTTCCTCGGTCCGCGCTGCTCTCCCGGCGCGTTTCAGGTTCGTCCTTCAGCACGTAACATTTGACGTCCCGGATCTGCATGGGATTTCCTTGTTCAGACGGCCGCGTTGATTGCATCCGGCCGCACCGTTTGCATCCGGCCGCACCGGATTCAGGCTTATAACAGTTCCGAGGTCGCGTCCATGACCGCATCCAAATCGATTTCCATACCGAGGCCCGGAAGATCGGGCAATTGGACGAAGCCGTCTTCGATCTGTACCGGGTTCCGGACGAAAGGCGGTGTGACCTCGTGGCCCGATATCTCGATAAATGGCATATTCCTGAGTGCACCCGCCAGATGGAGATGCGCGAAACCGTCGCTGATCCCGGCACCGTCCAGATGGCAATACGCGCCGAATGCTTCTGCGCAACGGGCTGCCTTCAACACATCCGTGATGCCGCCCGCGCTATGTACGCTGGCTCGAACGTGATCGGCGGACTGCACCGACATGACCTGGGACGCTTCGATGGGGCTGCACACTTCCGCGCTGGTCGGCGTATCGATTTCGCCGGCCACCTGCTTACCGCCCGTGTGGTCGTTGCGGGGGCGGGGCCGGTCGAAGCAGAAAAAGTCCGCCTCGTCGAGTGCAAGTCCGATCCGTATGGCCTCGTCGACCACGCACCGGGCCCTGCCATCGAGGATAAGCGGGAAGTCCGGTCCCACGGCCGCACGCACCTTGCGCACCAGGTGGACGATGGCGTTTCCATCCGACGGTGCGCCAGGTCGATGAGCACAGAACCGATAAGCTTTGAATCCGGCCCGCTGCGCGTCTTTCACTTCCTTGATGATCTCCGGTCCGGTGGTGCCCGCAGCGCCCGAGGTGTCCCCCTTAGCGCCTGTGGCGTCTCTTGCAGTGCCGACCCGGCAGACCGGAACCCGGTCCCTGAACCCGCCCAGGTGCCGGAAGAGCGGCCGTCCTGCGATCTTCGCGGAGAGGTCCCAAAGGGCAACGTCGATACCAGCGCGAAAAGCCGACGGAGGTCCTTCGTCCAGATCCCGCGTGGTCCACCAGGTCCGTTCACGGTCCAGGGGGTTCGATCCCACCACGACCGATGCCGCGCGCTCGACGTCGGATCCTGTGGCGGTGATCCCGGTACAATATCCCTCGAACCCATCGTCGGTCATTAGTCGAAGCAGGCCCGCGGGCTGATGCAACGTGATTTTGGTGATTTTCATGGGAGGTTGCCGCCGATTCTGTTCCGCCCTACTCCTACCCCGACGCGCTCCTGGGAAACACCGGTCCGTCCCTACGCTGAACCGTGAGGGGACGGGATCCGCTCGCCGTCACGACGACGGACTGCTCCAGGTGCAGGGATCCGACCCCGGCCAGGCTCAGCGGTGCTTCCACGTTGAGCACCATGTCTTCTTCAATGGGCAGGTCCGAAGGTACGTCGACACAGTCGTCCGAGATCCTCAGGCCGGTGTCCGGCGACAGGACGGGATAGTCCCGCACCTCCATGCCGACCCCGTGGCCATGGGGATACATGGCAAAGCCCGCTACGTCGACCACCTCCTGCATGGCCGCCTGTACCGCCGAGGCTTTGACGCCTGGACGGATCGCGGCCAGGCCGGCGTCCATGGACGTACGGAGCGTGTCGAACCGGACCTGCATGTCGGCCGAAAGCGGCTTCATGGCGAAGGTGGTCCCGGTGTCCGAATAGCAGGATCGGTACCGGCATCCCCAGTCCACGTACTCCACGTCGGAATCACCCAGGATGAAATCCGGCTCCGTCGCGATGCCAAGCCCGTGGATTCCGAAGGCGAAGTGGTCCAGGTCCGCTCCCCGGGCACCTAGTTCCGCCCTGAACCGGTGAACGACTCCCTGCACGTTGTCTCCCGGTTTCGCCTGTTCCATGGCCGTCATGGCCGCCGTCTCACTGATCTCGGCCGCCCGTTCCAGCCGCTCGATCTCGTCCCGGGTCTTGACCATGCGAAGCAGCCGGATGAGGTTGGAGCAGTCCAGCAGCCGCGCACCGGGCAACGCCTCCTTCAGTTGCCGGTAGCGGTCGGCGGTCAGGCCGTCGGCTTCCACGCCCAGCGTGCCCGAGGCAAGTCCCCGGTCGCTCAGGGCCCCTGCGAGTGCCTGGGTGGTCGTGTGGTAGTCGGGCGCGCCTTGCAGGAGATGGTAAATACGGTCCATCCGATCGGACAACGGCCTCGGCGGCAGGGACCAGTCGAGTCCGGAATCGCCGCTGATCCTCAGGTCCCGTACCCACAGGTCTACGCCATTAACGGCCAGCATCGCGCCGGTCACCGCCAGCGCGGGTTCGCCATCGAGGGGAAACAGGGCGAATCCCTGCGACAGGTCCGCCGATGCACCGGGCCGGACCATGTATGCCTTCATGAGCCCGTCGATCCAGATGTAGTAGTCCGTGAAATAGGTGATATTCACGGGCGAAGTCGCGATCAGTCCGTCGAGTCCGCGATCCCGCATGTACGCCCTGGCTCGCTCGGCATTGAAGAGCATCTGGGTTTCGATTCCGCAGGATGGATTTCGGTGCGATGGACCCGCCGTTTATGCCTTCATTCCGGCGCGGCGGCATCGGCGTGAAGATGCACCAAGCCAGTATAGAAACGCCACCCTGCGATGTCAACGACCGAATCCTCTTCCAGGGCCGTCCCCCGCCGTGCCCGCGGAGCCATGTTTCTCTTGACAAAACCGGTGCAATCGGATTACTAGGGACATGCGGCGAGCATACGCCAGGAGCGTATTCTGTCCCTCCTGACCACCCCGACGAACGAACGTTCAAATGATCCACATTTAATGATTCACATCGTTGACTACGACGCCGGGAATCAGACCTCGGTGAAAAGAGCGCTGGATCACCTGGGCGTGGATTCGGTCATCACGTCGGATCCGGAGGAATTGGTCCGGGCGGAGCGTATTGTGTTTCCAGGCGTGGGGCATGCCCACTCCGCCCTGGAGACGCTCCGGGATCGGGGGCTCGACCAGGCGCTCAAATCGGCCGCCGACCGGGGGACGCCGATCCTGGGAATCTGCGTGGGCTGCCAGATCCTGCTGTCGGGTTCCGAGGAAACCGATCTGCCGTGCCTGGACCTGATCGGCGGCCGTTGCCTTCGGTTCCGACCGGAAGACGACGCCCTTAAAGTGCCGCACATGGGGTGGAACGCGCTGCAGGTCGACCGTGCGCACCCCGTGCTACGCCACGTGAGACCGGGCGACGAGGTCTACTTCGTACATTCCTTCTACCCCGTCCCCGGCGATGAACGGGACGTGCTTGCGAGGAGCCGGTACGGCGTGGAGTTCGCGGCCGTCATCGGCCGGCGCAATATCGTGGCGGCCCAGTTTCACGTGGAGAAAAGCGGCCCCCTGGGCTTGAAGATGCTGGGCGAGTTCGCACGCTGGGACGGGAATCCATGCTGAGCAAGCGGCTAATTTCCTGCCTGGACGTGCGTGACGGACGGCTGGTCAAGAGCGTCCGGTTCGTCAACACGAAGGATATCGGCGACCCGGTCTCCGCGGCGCGGCGGTATTACGAGGCCGGGCTGGACGAACTCGTTTTCTACGACATCACGGCATCCAGCGACCAGCGCGGCATCATGCTCGACGTGGTGGAGGAGGTTGCCCGGCAGGTGTTCATCCCCTTCTCGGTGGGCGGCGGCCTCCGGTCGGTCGAAGACTGCCGCAAGGTGCTGGAAGCGGGCGCGGAGAAAGTCAATCTGAACACGGCGGCCGTCGACAATCCCGGTGTCATCACCGAGGCGGCCGATGCCTTCGGGGTCCAGGCCGTGGTGCTTTCCATGGACATCAGGGCGACCGGTGCGGGTTCGTTGCCGTCCGGCTACGAGATCGTGACCCATGGAGGCCGGCGGGACACCGGTATGGACGCCCTCGAATGGGCGCGCCGCGGCGAGGCCCTCGGCGCCGGCGAGATCGTCGTCAACTCCATCGACGCGGACGGCACGCTCGAAGGTTACGAGTTGAAACTCACGCGGACGATCGCCGATAACGTGGGCATCCCGGTCATCGCATCGGGCGGTGGCGGCAGACCGGAGCACCTGTACGACGCCCTTACGGAAGGCGGGGCCGACGCGGCCCTGGTGGCCTCCATGCTGCACTACGGTCAGTACTCGGTGGATTCCATCAAGCGGCATCTTCACGATCGAGGCCTGAAGATCCGGATGACCAACTGACGAGAAGAGTACCATCATGGACTGGTCCAGACGCAACTTTCTCAGGAGAACCGGACTGGCGGCCGCGGGCGCAACCGTCGGCGGCCTGTCCACGACGCTGGACGGATGCGCGATCACCCTTCGTTACGATGTAGTCATCAGAGGGGGACGGGTGATCGACGGGACGGGCGCTGCGCCCGTGGCCGCCGATATCGCCATCGAGGGAGACCGGATCGTCCAGATCGGTCCGATCCCGGGATCCGGCAGGAATACGATAGACGCCTCAGGCAAGATCGTCTGCCCCGGCTTCATCGACATCCATTCCCACACCGACCTTTCGCTCCTGGTGGACCCCAGGGCGGAAAGCAAGATCCGGCAGGGCGTGACGACGGAGGTGGCCGGCCAGGACGGGTCCTCACTGGCCCCGCTGACGGATGCGCGGCTCAGGTCGCTACAGGACGGTTACGGACGGCGATACGGCGTGGATATAGGATGGAGGGATTTCACGGGCCTGTTCGACACCCTGGAACAGCAGGGCATCGGCCTGAATTTCATCTCGCTCGCGGGCCAGGGCACCATACGCGGATACGTCGTGGGGTACGAGAACGTCCCGGCCAGCGCACGCCAGGTCGATGCGATGAAGGACCTCGTGGACCAGGCCATGTCGGAGGGGGCCTGGGGCCTTTCGTCCGGACTCGAATACACCCCCGGCAGTTTTGCCGGCGAGGATGAGATCGCCGAACTCGGCCGGGTAGCAGCGGGATACAGCGGGTTCTATGCGACCCACATGCGCAACGAGGACGATTTCCTCGTGGAAGCCGTGAGCGAAGCGATCAGCACCGCACGGAAAGCCGAGATCGCGCTACAGATCGCCCACTTCAAGGCGTCGGGCAGGCGGAACCGGGACAAGGTCGCGGAATGTTTCGACATGATTGAACAGGCAATCGACGAGGGGATGGACATCACCCTCGACAGGTATCCTTACATTGCCTACGCCACGACGCTGCAGAACCTGTTTCCCACCCGCTTCCGCTCGGGCGGCGCCGAGGCGTTCGTCAGCCGTCTCCAGTCACCGGATGTCCTGCCCGCCATGAGACGGGCGGCCGTCGACAAGGTCGACATGCTGGGGGACTGGAGCGCCGTCATGATTACTTCGGTCGACAGGGCGGAGAACCAGGACTACGTGGGCCGGCGGGTATCGGAGATCGTCGCGCGAAACGGCCAGGATCCCTTCGAGTTCGTGCGGGAACTGCTTATCGCGGAGAATGGGAGCGTGGGCATGGTCGGGTTCGGCATGAGCGAGGAGGAGATCACCTCCGTATTGACCCATCCGCTGGTCATGGTCGCTTCGGACGGCGGGGCCGCCGCTGTCACTGGCCCGTTGAGCGAGACCACGCCTCATCCCCGGTACTACGGGACCTTTCCCAGGGTGCTCGGCAAGTACTGCCGCGAAGAGGGACTGTTCGACCTGCCCACCGCCGTGCACAAGATGACCGGCCTGCCGGCCCAACGGCTGGGACTCGCCGACCGCGGCAGGATAGACGTGGGCCTGGTCGCCGATCTCGTGGTGTTCGATCCGGACACGGTCATCGACCGGGCCGACTTCATGAACCCCCACCAGTACGCGCAGGGCATCGAAAGCGTCCTCGTTAACGGCGCGGTCGTCATAGACGGGGGGGAGCACACCGGCGCGCTGCCGGGCAGGGTATTACGGAAGCAGGCGGGATCGGCCTGAGAACCTGCAGCGAGGTTGACGTACGCGCCATTCGTTCGACTCAACCCGCGTCTGCAGAGAACGGCTTTATCCGCATCCTACGTTCAGGTCCACGATCCTGCCATTGCGCAGGTCGAAGACCCAGCCATGCACCTGAAGACCGGTCTCGCTGATCGCCGCCTGTACTTCGGTGAATCCGAGGATGTTCGCGCACTGCGCGCGGACGCTGTGTTCGACCAGGCGGTCGCAACGGTCCGTATCATCCGGGAGGGCGTCCAGTTCCTCCTGATGACGCTGGTAAACCACTCTCAGGTTCCGCAGCCACGGCTCCAGCGAACCGAGGTCTTCCGACTGGAGCACCGCTTTCACCGCACCACAGTCGTAGTGGCCGCACACGACGATATGTCCGACTTTCAGGTACTCGACGCCGTAGATAACAGCGGAACCCGTGTTCGGGTCCTCGGAGGCGACCAGGTTGCCCACGTTGCGATGCACGAAGACCTCACCCGGGCCGGCGCCCATGAAGGCTTCGGGCATCACCCGGCTGTCCGCGCATCCGATGTAGAGAATCCCGGGATGTTGCTGCCGCGACAGCCGATCGAGATAGCCGGGATCGGAGTCCAGCCTTCGCTTGATCCAGTGCGCGTTCTGTTCGAAAATGCGGTCCAGGTTCATAATCTTGGCGATGCGACTCCTTGATGTAGACAACGAAATTCGTGGTGACGCGTGCGCATTGACCTTGCCATCGCGTCAGGGAACCTTTATCACCGCACCGAGTGGGTGTGACAACTTGCACAGTATAGACCTTCCATCGTGCTGCGTCAATACGGACCGGTCGGGAGATTCGAAATGAACATTCACGCCAGCGATGCCGCGAGACCCGACGCCGCGAATCCGGGCACCATCAAACCCGACGCCGCGAATCCGGGCACCGTCAAACCCGACGCCGCCAAACCGCCCATCTCCATTGGCATCGACGTCGGCGGGACGTTCACGGATTTCGTCGTTGTGGAAGGAGATGCCGCGCCACGCTACTTCAAGACGGCGTCGACTCCCCGGGCGCCGTCCGACGCGGTGATGAACGGACTCCGCGACATTGCCGAAGCCCACGGCCTTTCCGCGGCCGAACTGATGTCCAGGACCCGGCTGTTCATTCACGGCACCACCGTCGCGACCAACACGCTCCTGGAGCGCAAAGGCGCCCGGGTCGGACTGATCACCACCGAGGGATTCCGGGACCTGCTGGCGCTCAGGGAAGGGCTGAAAGAAGATCGGTACAATCTGAGGATGACCCCCGTCGAACCACTGGTTCCCCGGTCCCTGCGGCATACGTTGGAGGAACGTATCCGATCCGACGGCGCCGTTGAAGCGCCCGTGGATAAAGAAGCGCTTGACGAGATACTGGACGAACTCGCACGGACCGGCGTGGAATCCGTCGCCGTCTGCCTGGTTTTCTCCTACCTGAACCCGGCGCACGAACGACTCGTCGGTGACCGCATCCGGCAGCGGTACCCGGAACTGTACCTCTCGCTCTCCTCCGAAATCCTGCCCCAGATCAAGGAATACGACCGCCTGAGTACCACGGCCGTGAACGCCTACGTAGGTCCGGTCTACGCCAGGTATCTTGAACGCATGAAGAAGGAGGCCACCAGCCTCGGTCTCGCGAGTGACATCCTTACGATGACCTCCAACGGAGGGGTAACGCCACTGGACGTCGCGTCGCGGCAGGCCGTGCAGGCCATACTCTCCGGACCGGCCGGCGGGGTCAGCGGGGCCGTCGCCTACGGCCGCCTGACCGGCGCGGAGAATCTCATCGGATTCGACATGGGCGGAACGAGCACGGACATCTCGGTGATTGAAGCCGGAGATCCCCAGGTCTCCGGGGAACATTACGAAGGGGGATGGAAGATCGCCGTGCCGATGATCGATCTCCACACACTGGGCGCGGGCGGTGGGAGCATCGCGCGGGTGGACGACGGAGGTACGCTGCACGTCGGACCCCGGAGCGCCGGGGCCGATCCCGGTCCGGCCTGTTACGGCCGGGGCGGCGATCAGCCCACGGTTACCGACGCGAACCTGGTCCTGGGCTACCTTGATCCCGGGAACTTCCTGGGCGGACGGAATCCCCTCTTTCCCGATCTGTCTGAACGGGCGGTACAGGAATCCGTTGCCGAACCGCTCGGGCTGTCCACGGTGGACGCGGCCCGCGGCATCCTCGACGTGGTGACCACGGCCATGGCCGAAGGCATCCGGCTGCTGACCGTGCGCCGGGGAGGCGATCCCCGCCATTTTTCCCTACTGGCCTTCGGAGGAGCGGCGGGCTTGCATGTGGCCCAGGTCGCCCGGAAGACGGGTATCGGCAAAGTCTACCTGCCGTCGGCAGCCCCCGTGCTGTCGGCCTACGGCATGCTCGCGTCCGATCTGCGGTACGACTTCGCCCAGTCATTCACGGCAAGCCTGGACGTGGTCGACCTCGGCGAGGTCAGGCGCCTGGCGGACCGGATGGCCGGCCAGGGCATCGCGCGGCTCAGAAACCAGGGACTGGCTGACGAGGACATCGCCACCCGGTTCACGGCCGACATGCGCTACCTGGACCAGATCTACGAGGTGAACGTGACCGTGCCGGACCTTTCGATGGACGACGATGCGATTCGGCGCGCGTGGGCTTCGCTCTTCCACGAACGGTACCAGACCCTGTATTCCTACCATCAGCTCGACCAGGAGATCCGCCTGGTCACGCTGCGCGCCACGGTCACGGGCAAGCTGCCGACGGTCGAGCTGCCCGTCAGGGAACGGAACGCCAGGGAACGGAACGACCGGACCGGGGAGGCGTGCAAGGGCACGCGAAGGGTCTACACCGGAACCTGGACCGAAGCCGCCGTCTTCGCGGCGGACGATCTTGCACCCGGCTCCGTGATCGAAGGACCGGCCATCGTCGAATCCGATTTCACCACCGTGCTCGTAGAAGAAGGCGACCATCTCGAAGTCGATCCTTACGGCGGCATGTTCCTGGCCGTATCGACTACGGCGGCGGAAGCGCCGGACGCGAACCCGGAGACGCTGTACGCGCCCGACACGCCCGTGTCGACGGAAGCGTCCGCGACGACCGACGCCCCCGACGCGGCTCCGGCCAGGTCGGATCCGGTCACCCACTCGGTCGTGGCACACCGCCTGGAATCGATCGCACGAGAGATGGCGGACGTCATGATCCGCACTTCCATGTCGCAGATCCTTAACTCCAGCAGGGACTTCTCCACGGCGATCCTCGACGCGACGGGGCAACTCGTGGCGCAGGGCGAAGGCATTCCCGTGCATATCAGCGCCCTGCCGCCGTCGGTCGAAGCGGTGCGCGAGTACTTCGGCGACGACATCAATGAAGACGATCTGTTCATCCTTAACGACCCCTATTTCGGCGGCAGCCACCTGCCGGACATCACGGCGATCTACCCCGTGTTCCGCGACGGGGCACTGCGCTTCTTCGCCGTAAACCGGGCCCATCACAGCGATATCGGCGGGGGAACCCACGGCGGATACAACCCCTCGGCCAGCGAACTGTACCACGAAGGTCTTCGCATTCCTCCTGTGAGGCTCTATGAAGCGGGCCGGCCCAGAGAGGACCTGCTTCACATGCTGGCAGTCAACGTGCGCCACGCGGAGAACTTCACCGGCGACCTGCACGCCCAGATCGGATCGGTACAGATCGCTGCGCGCCGGCTGCAGGCGCTGCTCGACGATTACGGCGCCGATGGCCTGATGGCGTCCGTCGAAGCCATCCTGGACAGCGCGGAACGGCGGATCCGGCAACTCATCGGCAGCTGGAAGGACGGCGTGTACTTCGGGGAGACGCTGCTGGACGATGACGGATTCGACGCCGAGTCGATCCCCATACGGGCAAAGGTCACCGTCCAGGACGACCACATGACCATTGATCTGAGCGAATCGAGTCCCCAGGTCACCGGGTTCATCAACAGCGCCTATGCCAACACGCGATCGCTGGCCCACGTCGCCATCATGTACATGGCACCGTCCGACGTACCGAAGAACGAGGGATCCATGCGGCCGGTGAATGTCATCGCGCCCAGGGGCCTGATCGTGAACCCGAACCCGCCGGCGCCGGTCTGCATGAGCACCAACCACTGCGGGGAAGAGATCGTGGAGGCCGTCTTCAAGGCGCTGGCCCCGGTCGCACCGGATGCCGTGAACGCGGGGTTCTCCCGGAGGCTTCGATTCGCGATCACCGGGCGCAATCCGCGCACGGGGAACCGGTTCATCTGGCACTTCTTCTTCGGACGGGGGGGCGGGGGCGCCTCCCGGGGATACGACGGCTGGTCCTGCGTGGGCGAGGTCAACGTGGCCGGGGCGATCCGGAGCCCCAGCGTGGAGATCACCGAGGAGCGCTTCCCCTTCAAGATCGTACGGAACGACCTGCGGCCGGGCTCGGGCGGCGACGGAACGTGGCGGGGCGGACTGGGCGCCGTGTTCGAGATGGTCTACGAGGGGGACGAACCGGCAAAGCTGAACATGGCGGGCGACGGCGTCGTCAATCCGCCCTTCGGGCTCTTCGGCGGTGCGCCGGGCCTGCCGCACCGGTACAGGGTGGTGTCCAACGGCAAAGAGCGGATGTTGAAATCGAAGGAAACCGAAGTGCCCATTCTCCCCGGAGACCGCATCATCGCCCTGTCCGCCGGAGGAGGTGGCTACGGACCGCCCGGATCACGGGACCCGGACAACCGTTCACGCGACCGGGAATCGGGACTGGTTTGATCGGGCCGCGTCCCTGCACGGGCCACGGCCGCGATCAGGATTCCGGCCTGGCCTGACGAGCGCTCGATCTAGAACCTTACCCACACCGCATAGATCGCGAAAGCGGCCATGACCAGCGTGGCGGCCGTCAGCGCCGCCAGCATGAGCCGGGACGGGGGAACGCCCGCTTCCCTCGCCGTCGTCCGGCTGAAGTACAGCGCCGCCCACCCGATGGCCGGCAGGAGGATTGTCTGCATCAGCGCGCCGATAATCACCATGGTGACCGGCGCGGACCACAGAACGTAGAGGACGAGATAAACCAGGGGCAGCAGGACGCCGATCACCCGCACGACGCGCTGCCGGTCGTTGGGCCGGGCATAGGTAACGAAACCCAGAACCGAAAGGGCGTCCGCCAGCATGCGCGACTGGCCCACGATGGTGACGAAATAGGTCGAGAAGAGGACCACGAAAGCGCCCACGCCGAACAGGTAGAACGCCCAGTTCCCCAGCGTTTCCGTGTACATGCCGGAGAGTATCTGCACGGTGCCGAAACCCTCGGGCACCATGCCCTGGGCGTGAAGCACAGCTGCGCCGAGAAAGAAGAAGGCAAGCGTGGCCAGCGTGTAGATGACCATGCAAAGCCACACGTCCTTTTTCATCACGCCGATCCATCCCAGGGCGCGCGCCCGCCAGTCGGGGCTGCCGTCCCTGGGTCCGGCCGACCGGGCATATCCCTTTTCCACGCACCAGTACGGGTAGAGCAGGAGTTCGGACGCGCCGACGCCGGTGATGCCGAAGACGGCGAATGCCGTCACGGCGCCGTCCGTCGGCAGGGCGAACCGCAACCCGTCCAGGAGCGCCTGGGGAGAAACGGCATAGGGGGTCCAGAACAGGAGCAGCGCGCTGGCCAGCGTGGTGAAAGTAAAGAGAGCGACCAGGATGGTGGTGATCCGCTCCAGCGTCATGTACTGGCCTACGAGACCGAGTCCCATGCCGACCAGGGTGAGTATGATCAGCCAGGAGGTGTTTCCGAAAACCGGGAAGATCAGGTCCAGCGACAGGCTCATTGTACCGAAAATGCCCCCGACCTGCATCGTGCTCCAGAGCAGGAGCAGCAAGCTTCCCCAAACGAGCCACGATACCCGCAGGCGCGGTCCCGGCACTTTGTTGAAGGCGACGAAAGTGGTCTGACCCGTGGCGATGGCGTGGCGGCCGAGTTCGCTCTGCACCGGCACCTTGACGGCACAGCTCAGGAGAATGAGCCAGAGCACCACGAAACCGACCTCGGCGCCGAGACGCGTGGTGGCGATGAGTTCGCCGGAACCCACGATGGAACCGGTCAACAGCAGGCCCGGACCCAGCTGGCGGATCGTCGACCAGCGGTCGGTGGGCGGTTTTCTCACATGTTCGGGGAGCAGCGCGTAAGGGTCGTATTCATGGGACATGCGGTTGCCTGTACGGGGTTTTTATTTGAGACGGCCGGTTCGGCGCTGCGCGGCGCCGTTCAGGATGCGTCCACCTCGGCGGAGAATGGAATTGCTTCGTCGATCAGCATGATGGGGATCTCTTCCCGGATGGGATAGAGGTACTTGCCGTCGGCCCGGACCAGCCCGCCGTCGATGGGTTCCGTCACCTTCATGCCGCCCCGGTTGACTAGATCGCCCGCCCTGATCATTTCGTTAATGGAGGCGACTTCGGAATCGGAAGCGAGACGCACCTCTTCCTTGGTTTCCGGGCAGGCCAGTATGTCCAGCAAATCCTGATCGATCATGCTACCCCCGCGTCCGATGCCTTGTGCCGCCCGCGTCGACCGTCCTGGGGCGACCCGCGCGTTGAATGGTCGTGGTAGGGACAGACTATAAGACGCACCGGAATCGCGATCAAGCGATTTTTGCGGCGCCGGGTACCGGGCAGGCGGCGTGATTTCAGGTGAACGTCGCGATCGGCCGGTGTTGGATAACGTGGTTGTTGCATTTATGGAGGCTACCTCGTATAATGAGGTGCGATTTTCAGAGTGATTTTGTGTAACCGCAGACCCAAAAGCAGACCCAATATTGGAATCAAGGAGTGTATACATGGCGCAGGATTTGCCGACCACCATCGAGTTACCCGACTACTCCGGCCTGCCTTACAAGGTGGCCGACCTGTCCGAGGCGGAACTGGGACACCGTGAAATCGCCATCGCCGAACAGGAAATGCCCGGGCTGATGGCCGTCCGCGAGAAATACGCCCGCGAACAGCCGTTGCGGGACACGCGGATCATGGGTTCCCTCCACATGACGATCCAGACCGCCGTGCTCATCCAGACACTCAGGGCCCTCGGTGCCGGGATTCGGTGGGCTTCCTGCAACATCTTTTCGACCCAGGACCACGCGGCGGCCGCCATCGCGGACGACGGCATTCCCGTATTCGCGTGGAAGGGGGAAAGCCTGGAGGAATACTGGGCCTGCACGCTGCAGGCGCTGACTTTCGACGGCGAGACCGGACCCACGCAGATCGTGGACGACGGCGGCGATGCCACGCTCCTCATTCACCGCGGCGTGGAGGCCGAGGACGACCCCTCCATCCTGGATGAACCCACGGACAACCGGGAACTGCAGATCATCAACGAAATACTCCGGCGGCAGCTGGACCGGAACCCGCGATTCTGGCACGACATGAGTGCGAACATACGCGGCGTCTCCGAAGAGACGACCACGGGCGTCCACAGGCTGTACCAGATGATGGATGAAGGCAAGCTCCTGTTCCCGGCCATCAACGTCAACGATTCGGTGACCAAGTCCAAGTTCGACAACCTCTACGGTTGCCGCGAGTCGCTCGCGGACGGTCTCAAGCGCGCCCTCGACGTCATGGTCGCAGGGAAGACGGTCGTCGTCTGCGGATATGGCGACGTGGGCAAGGGATGCGCCCAGTCGATGCGGGGATTCGGCGCGCGCGTAGTGATCACGGAGATCGATCCCATCTGCGCGCTGCAGGCCGCCATGGAAGGCTACGAGGTGACAACCATCGAAGACGTGCTGGACCAGGGCCAGATCTTCGTTACGACGACGGGGAACCGGGACATCATCCGTGTCGAGCACATGGAGCGCATGCAGGACCAGGCCATCGTCAGCAACATCGGGCACTTCGACAACGAAATCCAGGTGGACGCGCTGAACGAGTTTCCGGGCATCGTGAAACAGCCCATCAAGCCCCAGGTGGACAAGTATGTATTCCCCGACGGGCACGCCGTTTTCCTGCTCGCGGAGGGCAGACTGGTGAACCTGGGATGCGCCACGGGCCACCCTTCCTTTGTCATGTCCAGTTCCTTCACCAACCAGGTGATCGCGCAGATCGACCTGCGGCTCAACGAGCACGAAACCGGCGTGACGACCTTGCCGAAACACCTGGACGAGGAGGTGGCCAGGCTGCACCTTCAGAAACTGGGCGTGAAGCTGACCCGGCTGTCCCGGAACCAGGCGGATTACATCGGCGTCCCCATCGAAGGCCCCTACAAACCCGATCATTATCGATACTGACGGGCTAAAGGGGCGTGGACCATCAGCCTTCCCCGTGAATTCGCAGGGGATGTCCACCGTTCTCGATGAAAAACCTCAGTCTGTTTTTTGCCACCCTCAGGAACCGATTCAAGGTCGATGACGTCCCGTTTCAATTTCACGAACCGGGCGTGCTTGTGGACGGAGATCTACGATTACGGCTCCACGGGACGTTGCCGGGAGACGCGCGTCGCGGCATCGTTCCCGAGTACATCTTCGACATGGTTCGTGCGGACAGCCTGGACGGACCGGACGGATCTGCCCGACCGGACCGGCCGGGCAGACCAGGCGGACCGGGCGTACTCGATCGTGAGGACCTCCTCGACCGCCCTGACAAACCGGATCGCCCGGCCACCGCGATGGGCAGGCTGTCATTGCGCATCGGCAATACGGAGCACATCGAGAAGTACGCCGGCCATATTGGATACTCCGTGGACCCGCCCTATCGAGGCCACCGGCTGGCCGCCCGCAGTTGCCTGCTCATCCTGCCGCTCGCCCGGGCACACGGGATCAACCCGCTCTGGATCACCTGCAATCCGGAGAACGCGGCATCCAGAAGGACCTGCGAGATCATCGGTTCCACGCTGGTGGAGACCGTCCCGATTCCCCCGAGCGATCCGCTCTACCGGTGGGACACGAAGTGGAAGTGCCGGTACCGGGTGGACCTGTAGCCCATGTTAGCCCTCCACGGCGGATCGCCCTACCGGGATACGCAATCCCGCCCCTTTCCTGCCAGGACGCCATTCGGCGACGAAGAAATACGACTCGTCACGAAGGCACTGCGTTCCCAGAACCTCTTTCGTTGGGGCGGCGAACTCACCCCGCTGTTCGAAAGCCGTTTCGCCGAAGCCTACGGTGCGAGTCACGCCATCGGATCCACTTCGGGGACCGCCGCCCTGCATGTCGCCATCGGCGCGGTAAACCCTGAACCTGGCGATGAGATCATCACGAGCGCGATCACCGACCTGGGCACGATCATCCCGATCCTGTACCAGAACGCCGTGCCGGTCTTCGCGGACACGGACCCGGAGACGCTTACCGTGGACCCGGAGGAGGTCGAACGGCTCATCACGCCGCGGACGCGGGCGATCATCGCCATACACCTCTTCGGTAACGCCTGCCGGATGGAGGCCCTGGCGGAGATTTCAAGCCGCAAGGGGATTCCGCTCATCGAGGACTGCTGCCAGGCGCACCTGACGCGTTACCGGGGACGGCTGCTGGGTACCTACGGGGACATCGGCTGCTTCAGCTTCCAGCAGTCGAAGCACATGACCACCGGGGACGGCGGCATGACCATCACGAACGACGACGCCCTGGACCGCTGTATGCGCAGCTTCGCGGACAAGCACTACGACCGGGATCGATCGGGATCGCGCATGTACGGACCGCTGGGCATGAACTGCCGTATCACGGAACTCCATTCCGCGGTGGGACTGGCCCAGCTGGAAAAAGTGGGCTCGGTCGTCGCATCGAGGAACCGCCTCGGCAGCCGGCTGTCCGAGGGGATCAAGCACCTCGACGGCATCGTGCCGGCGCCGGTTACCCCGGGTGCAACGCACAGTTACTGGTCCTACCCGATGCGGGTCACCGGGTATCCGAACGAAACCTTCGCCCGGGCGCTGAACGCCGAGGGGATCGGGGCGAGCGCCGGGTACATCGGCGATCCGATTTTCCAGTGTTCGGCGGCGCTCGCGGATCACCGTACTTACGGAGACTCCCGTTTCCCCTTTTTCAGCCCGTACACGGACCGCACCTTCGAGCATGCGGACGAATTGTGTCCAAGAACCCGAGAACTGCTCGGACAACTCGTGATGCTCTCCTTCAACGAACAGTACACCGAGGGGGACATCGACGACGTGGCCGGCGCCGTGCGGAAGGTCGCATCCGGGCTGGAAACTACGCGGTAATCCCGCGCTGCGGTAATTCGGCGCCGGGGTGATCCGGGTCGAGCGTTGAATCCGGCGCCACGGTAATCCGGCGCCGGGGTGATCCGGGTCGAGCGTTGAATCCGGCGCCGCGGGAATCCGGCGCCGGGGCGATGCGGGTCGAGCGTTGAATCCGACAGAGGGTCAATGCGGTTTTCGCGGTGATCTACGGGATGTTATGCTGCTGCTTGTAGGCGAGCCAGTTTTCCTTGAGATGCAGGAAATCCGCGAAGGTGGGCTGCAGGATAAAAGGATTGTTGTTTCTCTCGTAACCGATGGTCGAAGTAGGATTTACACCGAAGTCATGGCCGGGGTAGACCCCGATCCCGTCGTCCAGTTCCATCAGGCGCCGCAGGCTGTCGTATTCCTTCCGCGCTTCCTCTTCGGTGGCCGTGCCGCCCACCTTGCCCACGAAGAGCGTATCCCCGGTAATCAGCTTGTCTTCCACGAGGAGACACATGCCGTCCTCGCAGTGGCCGGGCGTGTGGATCACGGCCAGTTCGAGTTCACCCAGTCTGAAGATCTCCCCATCCTTCACTTCGATATCGTAGAAATACTCCGCATCCCGGTACATCACCACGTCGAGGCCCAGTTCCTCGATCAGATGGTCGTTGCCGTTTACGTGGTCATGGTGGGAATGGGTGCAGATGATGCAGGCCAGTTCCACGTCCAGTTCACCCGCGCGTCGTATGTAGTATTCGGGCCGGTAGGAGGGGTCCACCGCCGCCGCCTTCCTGGTTTTCTCGTCGGCCACCAGGTAACCGAAGTTCCGGTCGCCCCCGTTTTCAATCTGTTCGAATATCATCCTCGTTCCTCTCGAATCGACCTTCTCCCCTGAATGTCGTCACGGTCCCTTGTGTATCGCCTGTGCCCCGAGCCGTCGCAACTCGGTTTCCCGCATGATATCCCATCGGCGGGATGAAGTCAACCGGTTACCCACCGCCCGTGAATTCGCTTGACTTCGACCCGCCCCTGACGCAGGATAAATGCATGAAAACACGCGTGTTCAAACGGCTTGAATCCGATAGAAACGAGCGCTCCGTGCATATCGGCGACCTGATCATCTTCCGTCATCACGGGGAGATCCAGATCGGCATGCTGCAGGCGGTTTCCCGGAAGAAACTCAAGGTGGCGACCTCCGCCAACCGGGTCATGGACCTCTCGACGGATCCCATCGTACGGTATACCGATATCCGGGTCCGCGACCTGCCGGAAATGCTGGCCGTCCGGCGACAAATCGAGGACCAGGCCCTTTCCTTCGACCTTGAAGAGGTCTGGGAGATCCTCAAGGACGATCCCACCGTTTTCACCGCGGAAGATATCGGTGAACTGTACTGGGGCGAACCTGGGTCGCCCGAACAACGGGCGGCCATGCAGCTGCACCTGAGCCGCCAGTGCCTGTACTTCTGCGCGCGGGACAACGGCTTCACGTCCCGCACGTCCGACCAGGTCAGTAGCATCCTGGACAAGGAGGCCCGCCAGCGCGCCGTGGACGCCGAGCGGGAAGGTTTCGACCGCTGGCTCGCGGACGTAAACCAACAGGATCTCCAATCATTGACGAACCGCCAGAAACGCTGGCTGTCCCATCTCCGGGAGTACGTCGTTCAGGGCGACGAATGCGACGCGATCGAGCAGGTGCGGATCCTGCTGAAGGAACTGCCCACCCTGGCGGGCGGCGATCCACAGCGGTCCGTTTTCGATGTCATGGTGCGCAAGGGGTACTGGGACGAAGACGAAAACCTCGATCTGCTGCGTTACGAGATACCGACCGAGTTTTCCAACGAGGTGCTCGACTATGCCGCGGCCTGCCGGTCCTCCGAGTCCGGCCGGGAAGACCTGACCGGATTGCCGATCCTGTCGATAGACGATGCGTCCACGCAGGATATAGACGATGCCCTCTCCGCGGAACGGACCGAGGACGGCTACCGGATCGGCGTGCATATTACCGACGTGGCGGACCTCGTTCCCCGCGATTCGGTCCTGGACCTCGCGGCACGGGAGCGGATGTCGTCCCTCTACCTGCCGGATCGGCACATACCCATGCTGCCCGCCAGTCTCTCCCAGGACCACTGTGCGCTGCTCGAGGGCGAAAAACGCTGCGCAATCAGTTTCTTTTTCACGTTGTCATCGGACTTCGATCTGCTGGATTCCCGGATCAAGCCGACCCTGATCGTCAATCGGGCAAGGCTGTCCTACGACGAAGCCAACCGGTTGCTGGGGACGACTGAGCAACCGTACGCAGAAGTGCTGCAGATCCTGAACCAGGCGGTGGACGTATTCTACCAGCGTCGCATCGACCAGGGCGCGGTCGACCTGGAGCGCAGCGAAATCTCGATCAAGGTAGACGGAGAGAAACGTATCCGGATTGTGCGCCGGGACACTTCCACCCGGTCCGAACACATCGTGTCGGAACTGATGATCCTCGCCAACCGGACCGCCGCGGCCTATCTGTCCAGCCGAGACATACCCGCGGTTTATCGTACCCAGGCCGAGACCGACCTGGGCGACCTGGAGCAGGCGGAGCACGACGCGGTCTGGCGCTTCCTGGTTCTGAGAAAAATGAAGCCCCTCGAACTCAGCCTGAAGTCCGGTCCGCACGCCACGCTGGGGGTAGACACCTACTGCCAGATCACGTCGCCGATCCGGCGTTATGCCGACCTGGTCCTCCAGCGGCAGCTGCGGGCGGCCCTGGCGGAAGGGTCCCCGTCCTACGACGCCGACGAAATGATGGATGAACTGTCCGCCCTCGAACGCAGCAGGATACTGAACAAGATCCAGGCCAGGCGGGAATGGTACTGGCTGCTCAAACTCCTCGAGCAACAGAAAGACGTGCATATCCGGGCGATCGTCCTCGAGACGCGGGAACGGAACATCCTGGTCGAGTTTCCGGATTTCGGAACGCGGATGGCGGTCAAGGTGGAGGGCAGGCCTTCACCGGGTGTAGAACTCGTGTTGACGCCCGTCGCAATCGACCCGTGGTCGGGTACGCTGAGATTGCGGCAGGTTACAGATCACTCCTGAACCGGAAGGAGCTTTTCCTTGGTAAAGATACGTTCACTGGAGCATGTAGCCGTGGCCTACCGGGACACGGACGCCGCGGCGAAGTGGTACTGCGACGTGCTGGGATTCGAAATCGCGCTCAAGTTCAACAACCCGGGGAACGACGCGAACTTCTACTTCGTCCGGGATCCCGCCGGCACCTGTTTCATCGAGATCATTTCCATGCCCGATGGAGATGACACGCAACTCTCCGATATCCGGACCTCCCACGTGCATATCGCCTTCAACGTGGATGACATGGACGAAGCGGTTGCCGTGCTGAAATCGAAGGGGGTAATGCTGGAAGGTCCGCCGACCCGGGCCGGGGAGAACATCCTGCTCTTCTTCCGCGATCCGGAAGGCGCGCCGCTGCAACTGGTACAGCGGGCGAAACCGCTCTGAGATCGAGACTTCAGAAGCCGATTTCGAAACCGAGCCGGATCTCCCGGGGTGGGGCGTACTGCTGAGGATCGAGGCTCAACAGGCGCCTTAGCCGGACGAACTCCTCCGACCGGCCCGTAAACGACTCCAGGGTATATCCGTCGTCTCCCGGACGGCCCGTGTTGGCGTAGACGCTGACGACGTTCCGGCGGTCGAACACGTTACGGACTTCGGAGAACAACGTGTACGATAACCGGCCGGCCCTGAAGCGCTTCCTGAGACGCAGGTCGAGGTTGGCGAAGGCCGGCAACCGCGCCTGATTCCGTTCGATTTCCGTCCGTTCACGCAGGGCGTTGGTCGGCGTGTAGGGCAGGCCGCTGCCGAAGTAACCGACCAGGGACATCCCCCATCCCCGCAGCGGTACGCCCAGTATGCGTTTCTCCAGCGTTTCGGGCGCGAGCACGTTCACCACGGCTTTCAGGGTGTGCCGCTGGTCGAAGGCGAGCGGGAAATAGCCTCTTTCCGCGGAATCTGTGGAGCCGGTCGGCCTGGCCTGCTCCGCGTGCTCCTGGGGCGTGGACGCGCTTCCGCGGGCGATGGAATAGGTGTAGTTGAAGGAACCGGAAACAACGCGCGACACGTCCCGTTTCACGATCAGTTCCACGCTGCGCACAGAACCGAAGTCCGCATTGTTGAAGATGTAGTACATCCCACCAGGATACTGGACCTGCGCTGTCGACGTCAGGTTGGAGATGGTCTTGTAGGATGCCGTGAACCCGACGCGGACGTCTTCGGACAGCATATGCTCCAGGCCGAACTCATAGGCCACGGTCTTCTGCGGGGACAGATCGGGATTCCCCAGACGCGGGGATTCGCCGCTGAAGTCGCGCCGCAGGTTCGTATAGGCATGCCGGAACTCCGGCGGCTGGTAGAAGTAGCCGTAGTTGAACCGGAGCAGGCTTCGCAGCGTGAAGGAGTGGGAAACGCCCAGACGAGGGCTCAGCCTTAACTTGGTCGAGTTGTCCCGTTGCGCGGCCTGGCCCGAGGGAAGATCGACGAAAAACCGCTGGCTCGTGTCCAGGTAATCCATTCGAAGCCCGGCGTCCACGATCAACCGGTTCAACTCCACCCTGTTCTGAAAGTACAGGGCGCCTTCCACGGGATTGACGATGTACCTCTGCCCCTGCGGTACGGCCTGCAGGAACGACCGCTCGTTCCAGTCCAGCCGGTACCACTGCGCTTCGACGCCCGCCCGGACCTGGTTCCAGTAGGTAGCCTGCCCGCTCAGGTCCGCTCTTACGCCGTAATAGGTTGCCCGGGCGTCCCGGTACAGCGGGAAGAAGTCGTTGCCTTCCGTGAACGGCAGTCCCTCGTATCGATCGGACGGCAACTGGGTGGACTCGTAGATCGATCCGTTGTATTGACCATGATCGTCCACCGAATAGCCCGGCCACTCCGACCAATATCTGTCCGCCAGCATGGTGGGAAACAGGATGCTGTTGGTGGCATACCTGTAAAACCGCGCGGTATAGAAGAGTCGCGGACTGATGTTCTGGCTGACCGACAGGTTGAGCGCCTGGCTGCCGGCCTGTCTTTCCGGAAGTCCGTCCGGATTGAAATCGTAGGAAAGCCCGTTCTGATTGCGATGGTCATACTGGAAATGGCGCTGACGGAAGTAGTGACCGCTGATCTTCAGCTTCATGAGGGGATAGGGCTTGAACACCAGGTTTCCCGCCACCGTGGCCAGCGAACGGCTGTTGTGGGGGATATGGTGCCCGTCGCTCAGGACCTGGCCCGAAAGGAAATAGCCGCCACGGTTCCCGAACCAGGGCAGCGCGCCACTGAGCGTCCCCTCCAGGCGACCTCCCCGGCCCGCCGCGGTTTCGTCGTAACTTCCCGCCTCCAGGTCATACTGGGACTGCAGCGTCGTCGCGACCCTGAAGGTGCCCGACAGGGGACCGCTCCCCTCGCGGGTCACGATATTGACGACGCCCGACATGGCCTCCCCGTACTGCGCGTTGAAGCCGCCCCGGTTGACCACCAGTTCCTCGACCGAAGCCAGGGGTATATGTGTACCCATGCCGCCCAGCAGGGGGTCCTCCAGGGTGGCGCCGTCCACGTAGTAGGAGATCTCGTTCGCCCGGCCGCCCCGTACGTGCAGGCCGCCCTCGGCGTCGCGGACCACCCCGTTCTGGAGAAAGATCAGGTCCGACAAATCCGTTACGGGCAATGACTCGATTTCCCGGGGGACGATCAATTCGCTCGAAGCGGTCAGGTCCGACCGAACGGAAGTCCTCCGCGCGGTAATGGTAACGGGCTCGGCCAGGTCGAGCATCGTCGTTTCCAGCTCGAAATCGATCCGCGTGGTGCGGTCGCTGTTTATGGTCAGCACCTGGGTACGGACGGGCAGGTAGCCGATCATCTGCACTGCGAGCCGGTACGCGCCCACGGGAACATTGAGGATGAAATACTCCCCGTTCAAGCCGGAAATGGCCCGTGAATCGGTGCCCTCGACGCGAATCGTGACGCCGGCCAGTGGATCACCGGTCGCCGCGTCCCGCACAAACCCCGTGACCTTGCCGGAGGTGACGGCCAGGGCGGAACCCGGGACGAGTCCGCATAAAAAAACGATCAGCAAAGCAATGCGCTTCATAGGCCTCCAGTTTCTCTCAAGTTGGATACAATCATCCATCATTAACAGGCCGCAAATAACATGCCGACAGGCGTTTACCGCACGCATTTTCTGCCGGAAACGTTTAAAAACGTGGAATTTCGGGTTCAAACCGCTCGGAAAGCGGAGAATCTGTGCGTAACGCGGGTGCGAACCGGAAAACCCCTTCGGAACGATGTGAAAGGATTTGCATAGGCTCAGCCGCCCGCAGAACCGGCGTAGCTGGCCTCGAAACGCCGTTTCTTGTCCCGGTAGCGATCGGCTTCCTCGAACCTGCGCCGCTTCTCCGCGCCGGCGGCGTATACGTCGATTTTCCGGTACAGGGTATCCAGGGCGGCGGTCAGGGCCTCGCCTTCCAGCGCGCCGCTGTGAATCAGCTTCTCCAATGCGCGGATGCGGAAACGGTCCATGCCCCAGTACGCGTGCGACAACTGGTCCTCGTGGCCGCCGAACTTCAACAGCAGGGGTTCGTCCACGTAAAGCACCGGTTCCCGCGCGCAGATGCGCAGCCACAGATCGTAGTCTTCGCAGACCGGCAGTTCCGGGTCGAACATGCCGAAGCGTTCAAACAACGCACGATGTATCAGCGCGGAGGAAGGAGAAATGACACACAGGGGCAGGCAGTGCTGGAAGATGTGTCCGCCGTGCTTGGCGTGCTTTTTCATGGGATTGACCCGCCTGCCCCTGCGGATCCAGATTTCATCAGTATGGCAGAACCTGAACTGCGGCTCGCGTTCCAGCGCGTCCCACTGTCTTTCCACCTTGCGGGGCAGCCATTCGTCGTCGGAATCGAGCAAGGCGATCCAGTCGTGTTCCGCCGCGCGGATGCCGTGATTCCTGGCCGCGCTCACGCCCTGGTTTTCCTGGCGAAGGTACCGTACTTCCGGCATAGCGTGGACGAGGGCGGGGGTACCGTCCGTCGAACCGTCGTCGACCACGATGATCTCGGCCGGCGGCGCCGTCTGCTCAAGGACGGACCGGATCGCCGACGGCAGCCTGTCTTCCCGGTTGTAGGTGGGAATCACGACGGAGACGGGGCGGTTTTTCGATTCCATACGGTACCAGATGACGGCGCGTACTCGTCGACAGGAACAGCACCTTCCCTGTACCCGTCAATGCAGGCCGTATTTCTTGATTTTGTACTGAATGGTCCTGACCGTGACGCCGAGGGCCTCCGCCGCGCGCGTCCGGTTTCCGCCTGATTTCAGCAGCGCCTGTTGGATGAGATGTTTCTCGGCCTCTCCCCTGGAGTCCTTGAGCGAACCCTGGACGGGGACCGCGGCCGATTCTAGCGTGGACGCGTGGGGAAAGCCGGGCAGATGTTCCGGCAGGATGCGTTCTCCGTCGCTCAATACGACGGCGCTTTCGATGGCGTTCTCCACTTCCCGGATGTTCCCGGGCCAGTCGTACCTCGTGCAGATCTCCAGGGCTTCTTCGGAGATGTACTTGTCGCCTAGTCCGTTCTCCCGCGTGTACTTCCGGATGAAGTAGTCGATGAGCGGCGGGATGTCGTCCCGGTGTTCGCGAAGAGGCGGCACCACGATGGGTATGACGTTCAGCCGGTAGTAGAGGTCCTGCCGGTAGCGCCCCTCGGCTACCGCGTCCTCCAGATTGCGGTTGGTGGCCGCGATTACCCGGACGTCGATATGCAGCGGTTCCGTGCCGCCGAGTCGTTCGAACCGGCGTTCCTGCAGCACGCGCAGCAGCTTGACCTGGACGGCTCCGCTTATCTCGCCGATTTCGTCCAGGAAGATCGTCCCGCCGCCCGCCCGCTCGAAATACCCCTTGCGCGTCGTGCTTAGCGCGCCGGTATACGCCCCCTTTTCGGTCCCGAAAAGTTCGCTTTCCAGGAGGCTTTCGGGAATGGAAGCGCAACTTACATCCACGAACGGATGTTCCCTCCGGTAGCTTCTGGCGTGGATTGCCCGGGCGATCAGGCTCTTGCCCGTACCGCTTTCACCGAGCAGCAGGACCGTCGTATTGGCCCGGGCGACCTTCTCCACCCGGTCGAAGATGTCTTTGATCTGAGCGCTTTCGCCGATGATATCCGGGGCGGGGATGGAAGGCGGTTTGGGTGAAGCATCCATGCTCCTTCGGTTCTTCTTCTCCTGCAGCGCGCCTTCTATGGTGGCGAGCAGTTCCTCGAACTTCACCGGCTTGGTCAGGTAGGTAAAAGCGCCGTCGCGCATGGCCTTGACGGCCGTCTCCACGGTGGCGAAGGCCGTCATCATGATGATACTCGTATCCGGCGAAGTGCCGGTCATGCGCTTGATCAGGTTCAGGCCGTTGACCCGGGGCATTTTCATATCCGTGAGCAGGACGTCGAAACGGCCGTTCCGCGCCGTCTCATAGGCCTGCTCCCCGTCCGCCACGCCCGTGACGTCGTACCCCTCGCCCGACAGCAGCTCGACCAGTCCTTCACGGGTGTTCCGGTCGTCTTCCGCGATCAGGATGCGTTCCATGTGTGACCTCTGTTCCTATTGTCCGGCGGAAGACCCGGTTGTTTCCGCTTCCAGCGCCGGCAGGGTCAGCGTGAAGGCCGTTCCTTTGCCGGGCGTGCTTTCGACCAGGATCACGCCCCCGTGTTTCTCCACGATCTGCTGGGCGATGGGCAGGCCAAGGCCCGTTCCGGTCGACTTGGACGTGTAGTACACTTCGAATATACGATCCAGCCGGCCGGGATCAATACCCCTTCCCGTATCTTCGAATTTTATGTTGATCCGGGGGCTGTCCCCCGAACCTTCCAGGGTCAGGTCGCTGCGGTTGAGGGGCGGCGCCCGCTCCGTGGAGATCGTAAGCGTGCCTCCGGCCTCCATGGCATCGAAAGCGTTCAGCATGATGTTCAGAAACACCTGCTTGATCTGGTTGACATCGACCGATACCGGCATTGCGCCGTCCCGGTACCGGGTGACGATGCGGACGCCTCGTTCCTGTGCCGTGCCCTGGTGGGTCGCGACGACTTCGTCGAGCACCTCGTTGATGTCGTGGGGGTAAGGCACCAGTTCGGGGGGGCGGGCGTAATTCAGGAAGTTCTCGACGAGGCTGTCGATACGCCAGATTTCCGAAATCACTTTCTCATAGTGCCCGCCCCGGTTACCCAGGTCGCCGTTCTGCTTCTCCATGTCCCGCTTGAGGATCCTGAGGTTGATGATCATGGAATTGAGCGGATTCCGGATCTCGTGGGAGAGTATGGTAGCGAACTTGCTCAGCGTCGCAAGCCGCTCGGCCTGTTTCAGGCGGCGTTCCTTCTCCAGCAGCTCGCGGGCCATCTGGTTGAACTCACGGGCCAGGGTCGTCAGTTCGCCATGGCCCGGTGTTTCGATGGTATGAGTCAGCCTGCCCCGGGCGAACAACTGCGCGCCACGCACCAGTTCGTAGATCGGTCGGACGATTTTCCGGACGACGAGGATACCGATCAGCGATGCGACCGCCGCGCTGATCACCATGAGTACGCTGATGCCCAGGATCATGTCCCGGGACCTGGCAAAGGCCCGGTCCGCCGGTTGTTCGATGACGACCTTCCACCCGATCGGCGCGACGGTCGCGAAGGCAGCGACCATTTCCCCCGACGCCCCGGTGTAGACCAGCGTGCCGCTTTGCTGTTCACCCAGCGCCGTGCCGACGGGAGAGCCGGTCAAATCGTCCTGGCGGTACACCCTTTCCCGTTCCGGATGGGCAATCAGGCGGCCGGTTCCGGTCGCGACGTAGGCATTCCCGAACCCCTCCCGTTGTCCCTCCCCCAGTTGTATGTTGTCCACCAGGTCCCACATGTCCTTCAGGCTTACCCGCGCAGCGAGGTATCCCGTGTGTTCGTCGAGACGCCGTACGGGCACGGTGATCGTCACCGCGGGCAGGCCGTCGTCCGCGATGAATACCGGGGAGACCGAAGTGCCGTCTTCCACAGGAAGCACCAGGTCCGGGCGTGCCTGCAACGGCCCTTCGAGCCGCGTGGTCAGCCACTCGCTCCCCGACAGGTCAAGCACGGATAGTTCGCTGAGGAAATCCTGCCGGATGACCAGGTTGTCGATCAGTTGCTGATATACCGCGTCCGTCGCGTCGATCATGTCCATATTGTCCGCGGCGAGATCGATCACGCGCTGCGCCTGTTCGATATACAATCGGATTTCGTTACTCGCCCGGCGTGCGACCTCGAGGTTGCCGTCCGCCACCGTGTCTTCGATCGAACGGCGGGCCGTCGCGAGCAGAAGCAGTCCGACGATCAGCACCGGAATGGTGGCCAGCGCGATATGGGACACGAGCAGCCGTGGCCACAAACCTTCTCGTAAGTTTCTGGGAAACATGGAATTGCGCGCCGTCAAGGAGCGGTTTCGGCTCGAATCCAGGCCGCGGGCGACCGGAGCGCTTCACCTGGGCGGCCCAGGTTTTTCAAGGTAGGATCGTACGCGATGTACCGGGTATCCACGAAGTAGAGGAACATGCAGGGCTGGTCCTGGATCAAGAGCATTTCGAGCTGCTGATAGACCGGTCCGGCCCGATACTGGTCGGGCAGCCCGAAGAGGAAGTTTATGTTGCGGTCGACCTGGCGGTTCCTGTAACCGAGCATGTTCCCCAGGCCAATGCTCTCAGAGTGGAATACGGCGTAGAGATCGTCTGCCGTGGGCTCGAAATCCTGCACGAACAGCGCCGCGTCGTAGCTGCCGATACCGAGCCGCTGGACCAGTTCTTTCTGGGTAACGGGCACGGGAACGACCTGGATGCCGATATGGTTCAGGTTCAGCTTGACGACACGCACCGTCTTCTCGGCCGAAGTCTGTCCCCTTGGGAACAGCAGCTCGAACCGGAGGGGCTGTCCCTCCCGGTCCAGGAACCCGTCGCCGTCGCCGTCCCCCCAACCCTGGAGGCGCAGCAGTTCAAGGGCCTCGCGCGGACGGTAATTGAGTCCCATGTCGCCGCCCTTGAACTCGAAATCCGGGTGTATGGGACCCTGGGCCAGCACCCCGGCGCCGCGCACGAGCACCTCTTCCAGGATGCGCTGGCGGTCGGTGGCGTAGGTCAGCGCGCGCCGGATGGCCGAATCCGCAAGCAGCGGATGCCGGTGATTGTAGAATACCGCCGAGAAGGCGCGGCTTCCGGGCACGATCGCCTGTATCTTCGCATCGAAGCGCGCCCGTTTCAGGTCCTTCAGCGTGCCGTCGCGTTCCACTTCGATGAGATCCACTTCCCGCATGATGAAAGCCGCCTGCAGGGATTCCGAAGTGGGGTAGAACCGGTAGACCACCCGGTCCAGGTTCGCGCGGCCCTGGTGCCAGGTCTCATTGGCCTCGAGCGTCACCGTATCGTGGACGGGCCATGACGCGACCCGGTATGGACCCAGTCCGATGGGCCGTGTCGTTTCCAGGTGCGCGCCGGCGTCGGCGAAGAGGCCGGGGCCCATCTGGTGCCTGGGCAGTATGGGCAGGGTTGCGAGCCGGTTGGGAAAGGCTTCGATCGGCGACTTCATGATGATCCGGACGGTCTGTTGATCGAGGGCGGAAATCTGTTCGATGTTCTGGAAATAGCGGTGAAAGACGGGATCGTACACCCGGGCGGCCTTGTATCGCGTGTACGTAAAAATCACGTCGGCGGCCGTCATCGGCTCCCCGTCGTGAAATTCTATATCCTGTTTCAGCCGGAACACCCAGTCGCGGCCGTTTGACAGCTTGAAGGGCAGATAGGCCAGCCCGTCCGACGGCGTACCCGATTCATCCACGCGTAGCAGGCCTTCGCCATAGATCAGCGAGGCAATCTCCCGCTCCACGCCGAGACTGTTGAACAGGGGGTGGAAGGTGAGATCGCCGACGGCCACCTTGCCGATGGTGACCGTACTGCCATCCTGGTCCGGGCGCTCCTGGGGTTCCAAACGGTCCAGTCGGTCCTGGAGCTCAGGACGCACCAAACGCTGGCCGAGGACCACCTCTGGTATTGAGAGCAGGAACAGGCCCAGGATCAACGTGAAGGCAAGCGGGTGTTTGACTGTGATATGCCGTGTCTTCAGCATGAAAACACCGCCCTGTGTTACCTGATCTGTCGGGGGGATCGTGTGAGTGTCAGCATTTTAATATCGACTGGACCGCCTGTCAAGCAGATTACGGCCCCGGGCACGAGTCAATGCGGGATGCCGGCTGTCGCGGACAATCGGCCCACACGGACCGATGGCCAACACGGACCGGTGATGAATACGGACCGGTGCCCAACTTCCAATTGACACGCGGCGGCCGGCCGGGTAGATTGAGCCGGGCCGCGGGCACCGCGGTATTCGGGGCAACGGTATCGGGTATTGTTTATGGATGGATTCAACGGCTCAGGGTCAACGCGAAAGCGAGCCGGTTGCGTCGCTGCCCTGTTTGTCGCGGCATTCGTGCATGCGGCCTGCGGGGGCGAAGACACCTTTGTGCTGACCGTTTACAACACGCTGGAGAGTACGGAAGCCATTCGGGTCGACCTGGCGGGGGACGCGAGGGAACTGCCGGTAGGCGCGTACACGGAGTTCCGGTCGGTCAAGCCCGGGACGCACATCCTGTCGGTGGAATCCCCTACCTGTTCGGGTGTCGACCGCAATTCGGTGGAAGTCGCCGCCGATACCATTCTCCGGTACCGCGCCGAAAGAAACGCGCAGACGGGGGCGTGTGAAATCGCGTGGCGTGTAGAGGAATTCCGGTCCGTAACGCCGACCGGACCGTGAGTATTCCGGGGTCGTTCAATTGGCAGGACACCAGATTTTGGTTCTGGCTATCCAGGTTCGAGTCCTGGCCCCGGAGTTTGCTGCTTTGAATCGGCCCCTGCTGTTTTCAGTACTTCGTCTTCGGTTTGCCACAACAACTCCAACGAATCCACCACGGACTCCAGACTCTCCGCATCCCACCTCTCTGCGATCTGTAACGCACGCTGTCGAGCGTGACTCAAGAACACTTCCGTAGCTTTCCTGCCGAGATCGGTCAGTTCACAGATAATCAGCCTGCGGTCAGTCGGACTTGTGCCTCGCTTAACGTACTCCTTTTGAACCAGGTTCTTCACGATGATCGTCGTGTGGGCGATCGAAGTGCCCAGTTCGCTCGCGATATCGCTCATTTTCAACGGGCCGAAGTATCCCAGCAGGAACAGGGTGTTCATCTGGTGCGCATTCACGTGCAGGCGTCTGAGTTCTGTAATACGACCGCTGAACATCAAGCGATTCAGATGTTCAACCGCATATACGAACCGTTCGATCAGCTTGCCTTCCGGGCCTGTTTTCGGTTTTCTCTGCATCATCGCCTGACTGGAAACATGGGTTCACGCATCACATTAAGAAAACGACTATTCTTTGAATATAAACATTTCTGCTAAAGTAACAACCGATTCGAATCCAACCAGCAGCCTCGATCGAAAAATTGATACTGGAAGTTGGATCGAATGTTGGATGAAAACTGAGGGACGGTAACGGATGGTCGCGGGTTTCCCGTCCCTTCGAACCTGCCACCCATGATGCGCCTAGATCTGTCCCAGGGCCTGGTCCAGGTCGGCGATCAGATCGTCGGCGTTTTCGATCCCCACGGAAAAACGGACGAGTTCGTCTTTGATGCCAATCTCGAGGCGCTCGGACCGGTCCATTTCATAGAAGGACATGATGGCGGGCTGCTCGATCAGGCTCTCCACGCCGCCCAGGCTCGGCGCGATGTAGGGGATGCGCACAGCGTCGATGAAGCGGATGGTCGTATCCATGTCTCCGTCGACCTCGAAGCTCACCACACCGCCGAAACCGCTCATCTGCCTGCGCGCGATTTCATGGCCCGCGTGGCTTTCCAGGCCGGGATAGTACGTCTTCCGGATGCGCGGATGGCCTTCCAGGAAACGGGCTACGGCCAGGCCGTTCGTGTTGTGCTGTTCCATGCGCAGGGCGAAGGTCTTCAGGCCGCGGATCAGCAGGTACGCGCCGTGCGGATCGACGATGCCCCCCGTGACGTCGCGGAACTCGCGGACGGCCGCGATGAGCGGCGCGCTGCCCACGACGGCGCCCGACAGCAGGTCGTTGTGGCCGCCCAGGTACTTCGTGGCGCTGTGGAGGACCAGGTCGATCCCGTATTCCAGGGGTTTCTGGTTGAAGGGCGTGGCGAACGTGCCGTCGATCAGTACCTTCACCCGGTGCCGGTCGGCGATCTCCGAAACCTTCTCCAGGTCGATCACGTTCAGGTACGGATTCGTGGGGGATTCAGATACGATAAGCCGGGTCTTCCCGGTGATCGCCGAGGCCAGTTCATCATAATCGCCCGTCTTGACGAAGGTCACGTCGATGTTGTATCGCGGGAGGATCTGCCGGCAAAACTGGCGGCTGCGCCGGTAGCACTCGTCCATGACGATCACGTGGGCGCCCGAGGAGAGCATGGCGAGCAGCACGGATGTAAAGGCGCTCATCCCCGAAGAGAACAGGGCGGCGTCCTCACCGCCTTCCAACTCGGCGATCTTGCGCTCCGCCACCGACTTGGTGGGGTTGCCGTAGCGACCGTATTCCTCCCGGTCGACCTCTCCCGTCGTGTAGTCGATCAACTCCCGGGTATTCTGGAAGACGTAGGTGGAGGTCTGGACGATGGGATTGGTCACCGACGAAAACGGCTTGTCGCGGTGTTCCCCGCCATGCACGGAGCGTGTGGACAGCCCCTTTTTGTTACGCGGCATGTGAATCGGTTTCCTTTAAGGTCGTTAATAAACTACGGGTTCCTCGTACAAGCCGTGCACTTCCTGCATCACGCCCACGATCTCCCCCAGCGTGGCGTAGGCCTTCACCGCGGCCAGCATGGTCGGCATGACATTCTCCCCGTTCCGCAGCGCGGTACCCAGGTCATCGAGGGCGCGCCGGGCCGCCGGTCCGTCTCTACGCTGCCGCACCGCGTCGAGGCGGTTTCGCTGTTCCCTTTCGATGCGGGGGTCGATGCGAAGCGTCTCCAGGTCCGGGTCGTCGGGAGTAACGAAATCGTTTACGCCGGTGATGATCCGTTCCCTGTTCTCGATCTCCGACTGGTAACGGTTGGCCGCGGCCATGATCTCGCGCTGGGGAAAGCCCGCTTCGATCGCCCCGACCATGCCGCCGTAGCCGTCGATCTTCTTGAAATAGGCCTCGGCCTCCTCTTCCAGCCGGTTCGTCAGGGACTCGACGTAGTACGATCCTCCCAGGGGATCGACCGTGTCGGTCACGCCGGTTTCATGGGCGATGATCTGTTGGGTCCGCACGGCGATGCGGGCCGCCTTTTCCGAGGGCAGCGCGTAGGCTTCGTCCAGCGCGTTGGTATGCATCGACTGCGTGCCGCCCAGCACCGCGGACAGCGCTTCCACGGCCGTGCGCACGATGTTGTTCTCCGGCTGCTGGGCGGTCAGGCTGCACCCGGCAGTCTGGGTGTGGAATCGCAGCATCCAGGATCGCTCGGACCGGGCGCCGTACCGCCGCCGCATGTGGCGCGCCCAGATCCTTCGGGCGGCGCGGAACTTGGCGATCTCTTCGAAGAAATCGATGTGGGCGTTGAAAAAGAAGGACAGCCGGGAAGCGAAGCGGTCGACTTCGAGACCGGAGGCCATGCAGGCGTCGACGTAGGCAAATCCGTCCGCCAGGGTGAAGGCCAGTTCCTGGGCGGCCGTCGAGCCCGCCTCCCGAATGTGGTAACCGCTGATGCTGACAGGGTTCCACTGAGGTACGCGCTCCGTGCAGAAAACCACCGAATCGGATACGAACCTTACCGCGGAGGCCGGCGGACAGATCCACTCCTTCTGCGCGATGTATTCCTTCAGAATGTCGTTCTGCAGCGTGCCCCGCAATCCGGTCCAGGGTATGCCTCTTTTCTCCGCCAGGGCCAGGTACATGGCCAGCAGCACGGCGGCCGGGGCGTTGATGGTCATGGACGTGCTGATCCGGTCAAGCGGAATGCCGCCGAACAGGGTCTCCATGTCATCCAGCGAGTCAATGGCGACCCCGCAGACGCCCACTTCGCCTTCGGAGGACGGGTGATCCGAATCCAGCCCCATCAGCGTCGGTACGTCAAAGGCCACCGACAGGCCGTCCTGGCCCTGTTCCAGGAGAAACTTGAAACGGGCGTTGGAATCGGCCGCGGAACCGAAGCCGGAGAACTGCCGGATGGTCCAGGGCCTGCCACGGTACAGGGAAGCGTGGATCCCGCGCGTGTAGGGGTACTGGCCCGGATATCCTCCGTCCTGCAGATACCCGGCATCGGTCGGCCGGCCGGCCGTATACAACCCTTCAACGGGAGATCCGGAGATATTGGTGAAGGAAGGCTTGCGCAGGGGCCGCCCCCCGTTTTTAGCTTCCTTCGACTTACTTTCGATTCCGTTCATAGCGTCCGCCAGGCAAGACTTAATTGCGTCAAAACTAACTCAGTTACACCCGTTAGCAACACCGTAATATAGCCGTGGCCAGGGGGTCGTCAAGCGGGAAGTGCTCTCTTCAGCTACCGGCGGGAACCGCTGAATTCCGTTGACATTTTCGACACCGACCGGTTAAGATTCGCATGACCAGATCACACTTTTGATCGCGATATTCGCACGCGGCGATTTCAGGATTCGCCGCCCACCGTGCCGCGTTCGTCATCCACTTCAACCTTGGGCTACGTCATTATCTCGAATTCCGAACTTCCAGTAAGGTTATGAACACTCCCGAGATACCGCTCTTCCCGCTCAATACCGTGCTCTTTCCGGGCATGCCTCTGCACCTTCACATTTTCGAACCACGCTACAAGGAAATGGTGCACAAGTGCATCCACGAGAAAACGGAATTCGGCATTCTCCTCCTCCATGAAACCCAGTTGTGCCAGGTGGGCTGCACGGCCCGGATCACGCAGATACTGAGACAGTTCGAGAACGGTTCCATGGATATCCTCACCGAGGGCCGAAGGCGTTTCCGGGTCCTCGACGTGCTGAACCGCGAGTCCTACCTGGAAGCCGTCGTGGAGTACTTCGACGACGAGAACGAGGACATCCCCTCCGATCTCCTGAAGAAGGTCCTGAACGCCTACCAGAAAATGATCCGCCTGCAGACCAGGGGCGTGGGCGCCATCCGCGGCATATTCGATCCGGTGCACTTCTCCTTCATCATCGCGTCGACGATCGACATGGTCCTGAAGGACAGGCAATCCCTGCTGGAACTGACTTCCACCACGGAACGGATCAGGAAACTCGACACGGCGCTCCTCGTGACGATGCAGAAACTGGACAAGCAGGAAAAACTGAAGCGCGTGGCCGAAATGAACGGACATGGCAAGCACGAGCCCGAAGAAAGCGAATCCAAAAACGGCGAATAGCACCGCCGGCACGCGCCGCCTGACGGCCATGGCCGTGGCCGTGGCCCTCGCGGTCCTCCTCGGGTTCATCCGTCTATACCGGCTGCCGTGGGGCGGCTCGCTTTCGCTCAAGATCCTGCCCCTGGTCTACCTGGCGATCACCTACGGACCGAGGGCGGGCGTGGCAGGGGGGCTCGCCGCGGGCCTGGTCACGCTGATCCTCGACCCGGTCATCTTACATCCCATACAGGTCTTCCTGGATTACCTGCTGCCCTACGCGCTGATCGGGAACATCGGCTTCTTTCCTTCCTGGCCCAGGGTGGGCATCCTTGCGGCCGGCATACTCCGCCTGGCAAGCCACGTGGTGTCCGGCGCGGTCTACTTCGCGGCCTTCACGCCCCCGGAACTGAACCGGCAGGTCTACGAACTGATCCGGGATTACACGGGGGTCACCCTCTCCCCCCTGCTCCAGGAATGGACGGCGCCGTGGCTCTACGCCCTGCTCTACAATGCCAGCGTCGTCGTTCCCGAGACAATCCTGATGATCCTCTTCGCCCCGCCGCTGGTCCGCCGGCTCAATCGTGGATTCGCGCCGGAACAATCCCGGTGAGCGCGGGCGTGGAAACCGCTGGAATCGAGCAGGATCCACGACGCTTCGACGCAGGTATTTTCCTCTTGCCTGGCCGTCGGCCCTCCCGTATTATGTCACAGTTCGTCCGAACCGTTTTTCCCTTTAGCCTCTACTGTTCAGGAGCGATGGGTCCATGACGGAATCCCTGGAGTTGATCACGACCTCCAGCGACGAAGGAACGCTGCCGCTGCCCGAGCCGCTGTGCCGGGAAATCTACGACAAAATGCTGACCATACGGCGCTTCGAGGAGGCCGTGCTGGAGATCTACACCCAGGGCCTGATGCGCGGCCTGGCGCACCTGTATATCGGCCAGGAAGCCTCCGCCGTGGGCATCTGCTCGGCGCTGAACGACGACGACTACCTCACCAGCACCCACAGAGGCCACGGCCACCTGATCGCGAAGGGCGGCAAGGTAGACCGCATGATGGCGGAAATGATGGGCAAGGTCGACGGCTACAACCGCGGCAAGGGCGGCACCATGCACATCGCCGACATGAGCCTGGGTATCCTGGGCGCCAACGGAATCGTGGGGGGCGGAATGGGCATGGCGACCGGCGCGGCCCTGAGCGGCAAGATGCGCGGCAGCGGGCAGGTGGCCGTGTGCTTCTTCGGCGACGGCGCCATCAACCAGGGCGCTTTCCTGGAATCCGCCAACCTGGCTTCCATCTGGTCGCTGCCCGTCCTGTTCGTCTGCGAAAACAACCATTACGGAGAATACACGGCCGCCAGCGACGTTACGGCCGTCAGGGAACACGTGGCCGAACGGGCCGCGGGGTTCAACATGCCGGCCATGGTGGTGGACGGCAACGACGCCGTCGCGGTGCACGAGACCGCGGTGGAGATGGTGAAGCGGGCCCGGGCCGGCGAGGGTCCGTGCCTGATTGAGAACAAGACCTACCGGTACCGCGGGCACCACGTGGGCGACGGCGACCCTGAAAAGACCTACCGGACCCAGGAAGAGACGGACACCTGGCTCGCGAAGGATCCCATCCCCCGCTTCGCCCGGCGCATGCTGAAGGCGGGCATGGTCGACGAGGCGGAACTCGAATCCATCGACACGGAAATTACGAAGCGGGTGGAAGACGCCGTGACCTTCGCCAACGAATCCCCCTATCCCGCGGCCGACGAGGTGACCGACCATGTCTACGCCTGAGCGGGTAATCACCTATGGCGAGGCGGTCCGCGAGGCCATCGCGGAGGAGATGCGTCGGGACGAGACCGTCTTCTTCATGGGTGAGGACGTAGCCGCCGCGGGCGGCGTTTTCAAGGTCACCGTGGGGCTGCTCGACGAGTTCGGAGATGACCGGGTGCGGGACACGCCCATTTCGGAAGCGGGTATCATGGGCGCCGGCGTGGGCGCCGCCCTGACGGGCATGCGGCCCATCGTCGAAATCATGTTCGGCGATTTCATCACCATCGCCATGGACCAGATCGTCAACCAGGCGGCCAAGATGTGTTACATGACCGGTGGACAGGCCATGGTGCCGCTGACGATCCGGACCACGATCGGTGCGGGGCGTTCCTCGGCGGCCCAGCACTCACAGAGCCTGCAGGCCTGGCTGTCTCACATACCCGGCGTCAAGGTGGCCATCCCCTCCACGCCGGCCGACCTGAAGGGCCTGCTCAAGACCTCCATCCGCGACGACAACCCCACCGTCATCTACGAAGACAAGATGATGTATGCCCTGAAGGGGCCGGTACCCGATGACGACGACTACACCATACCCTTCGGCGTGGCCGACATAAAGCGGGAAGGGTCGGACGTGACCCTCGTCGCCACCTCGAGCATGGTGCACACCGCGCTCAAGGCCGCGGACATGCTGGACAAGGAAAGTATCAGCGCGGAGGTGGTGGATCCCAGGACGCTTTCACCCCTCGATATGGACACGATCATTCGTTCCGTCGAGAAGACCAGCCGCGCCGTAGTGGTCGACGAGGCCTACCAGAGCTACGGAGTCACGGGTGAACTCGCCTCCCGCATCGCCGACGAGGCCTTCGACTACCTGGACGCCCCCGTGAAGCGCGTGGGGGCCATGGACGTCCCCGTACCCTTCAGTCCCGGTCTGGAACCGGAAACCATCCCCGACGAGGCGAAGCTGGTCCAGACCGTCCAGGGACTTTTCCACGACGTTGCCGTCTGAACCGAGACTGCGGATTAGACCGAGACCGCGGAGCGATCATACTTTATGAACCTGTGGCGCCTTCCCCTGCACTGGAAGATCATCATCGGGATGATTCTCGGATTGTTCTACGGGATCCTCTCCGCGGCCATGGGCTGGAGCCGGTTCACCGAGGACTGGATCACGCCCTTCGGCGACATCTTCCTGAACCTGCTCAAGGTCATCGCGGTGCCCCTCGTGCTGGGCTCGCTTATCATGGGCGTCGCTTCCCTGTCGGACGTGAGGAAACTGTCGCGCATCGGGGGAAGGACGATCGCCATCTACATCCTCACGACGACCGTCTCGGTGACCATCGGGCTCGTCATGGTCAACCTGCTCGAACCCGGGACCGGCGTGCCCCAGGCACTGCAGGAACAGCTGCAGGCGGCCTACCAGACCGACGCGGAATCCGACATGGAACGGGCCGATACGGCCAGGGAGCGGGGTCCGCTGCAGGTCTTCGTGGACATGACCCCCGACAACATCTTCGGCGCGTTGAGCAACAACGGGCGCATGCTCCAGGTCGTCTTCTTCTCACTCCTCTTCGGCATTGCCCTGGTACTGATCCCGTCCGACAAGAGCAAACCCCTGGTGGACTTCTTCTCCGGTCTCACGTCGGTCATCATCCAGATCGTGAACATGATCATGGTCGTCGCCCCCATAGGGGTCTTCGCCCTGATCGCCAAGACCATCAACCAGGTTGCCCGGGACGACCTGTCCGCGGTCGGTGAACTCCTTGGCGCCCTGGGCTTTTACTGCCTGGTAGTTCTCGTGGGACTGCTGATCCACGGCATCATCACCTACCCGGTTATGCTCAAGATCTTCTCCAACATGAAAATCGGGCGGTTTTTCAGGGGTATCGCCCCGGCCCAGCTCCTGGCCTTCTCATCCAGTTCCAGCGGGGCCACGCTCCCGGTCACCATGGATGTGAGCCAACGGAATCTCGGGGTTTCAAAAGAGGTTTCGTCCTTCGTCCTGCCTCTCGGCGCCACGATCAACATGGACGGCACGGCGCTCTATCAGGCCGTGGCCGCTGTGTTCATCGCCCAGGCCCTCGGTCTCGGGCTCGACATGACCGCCCAGCTGCAGATCGTCCTCACGGCCGTCCTCGCCTCCATCGGCACCGCCGCGGTGCCCGGCGCGGGCATCATCATGCTGATCATCATCCTCGAGACCATCGGCGTTCCGGCCGCGGGCATCGCGCTGATCCTCGGCGTCGACCGCATCCTCGACATGTGCCGCACCGCGGTGAACGTCACGGGCGACGCCGCCGTGGCGACCTCGGTGGATGCCATGGAGAAACGGGCGGCCGCCAGTCAGTCCGCGTAACGTCCGTATTCCTCGTAGAACCAGGCCGCACTGTCGATGCCCCGGTAGAAATTGGGCAGGTGGAACTTCTCGTTGGGCGCGTGGGCGTCGCAGTCGGGCAGGCCGAAGGCCATCAGCACCGTGGGCAGGCCGAGGATCTCCTCGAACATGGCCACCACCGGGATGCTCCCGCCTTCCCGGATGTAGACGGGTTCCTTGCCGAAGCCCCGCGTAATGGCCTCGTGGGCGGCCGTCACCGCGGGATGGTCCCGTGCCGTGAGGACCGGCTTGCCCGTGCCGTGATGGATGACTTCCACCTTGACCGAGGGCGGTGCCAGGCTTCTGACGTAGTCTTCGAACGACCGGGCGATCCTGTCGGGATCCTGGTTCGGAACGAGGCGCATGCTCACCTTGGCCATGGCCTTCGACGGGATCACGGTCTTCGATCCCTCGCCTGTGAATCCTCCCAGCATCCCGTTTACATCGAGGGTGGGCCGCGCCCACAGGCGTTCCACGACCGAGTAGCCTTTCTCGCCCGTGGCCTCCGGCAGGCCCAGTTTCCCGGCGAAACCTTCCTCGTCAAAGGGCAGCGCGGCAAGGGACGCACGCTCTTCATCGTCCAGGGGCAGGACGTCGTCGTAGAAACCGGGCACGGTGATCCTTCCGTCGTCGTCCACCATCTTGCCCAGCATCTCCGACAGCACGTTCAGTGGGTTGGGAACAGCGCCGCCGTAGACACCCGAATGCAGGTCCTTGTTGGGTCCCTCGAGGCGGACCTCCATGTAGGCCATGCCCCGCAGGGCATACCCGATCGAGGGTTGCTCGTAGTCGAACATGGACGTGTCGGAAATGACCACCACGTCCGCCGCCAGTGCTTCCCTGTGTCTATCCAGGTAGGCTTCCAGGTTCTCGCTCGAGACCTCTTCCTCGCCCTCGATCAACATGCGGACATTCACCGGCAGGCGCCCATTCTCCCGAAGGTGGGCCTCCAGCGCCTTCACGTGCAGCCAGACCTGCCCCTTGTCGTCCGTCGACCCGCGGGCGTAGAGGTTGTCGCCCCGGATTACGGGATCGAAGGGATCGCTCTCCCACAACTCAAAGGGTTCCGCCGGCTGGACGTCGTAGTGGCCGTACAACAATACGGTAGGCTTGCCCGGCGCATTGAGCCAATCCGCCGTCACAATGGGATGGCCGGGCGTGGGGTTCACGGCCACGTTCTGCATGCCGATCCGCTCCAGTTCGTCGGCGAGGAACCGGGCGCACCGGCCCAGGTCCTCGCGGTGGTGGGGATGGGTGCTCACGCTGGGAATGCGTAGAAAGTCCTTCAAGCCCTCCAGGGCCTGGGTACGCCGTCCTGCCAGGTAGGAAATGACGTTGTCCATGGTCTGCGATTCCGTTCGTTGGGGATGATGAGATGAGTACCGGCCGCTGGTCGTCCGCGACGAAACGCCGCGTGCGTCTGGCACCTTACAGGATCGGCGTGCGGTGGAGCAAGAAGAAAACGCGGGGGACGGGGCCGTGGACGGGACTGCGGATCGGACGGAGCCGGGAGGGATTCGACAATTCAGCTGCGGTCTTTCCGTGTGGGCTTGACAGTATGCCCCCATGGTTTTAGACTGGTAACTTCGCAGCGCAGTGCACGGTGCCAGCGCAGTGCACGGCACCAGCGCAGTGCACGGCGCGGAAAGGATTCACCGCGTCGTGCCCCGAACCGCAACCGGCCGTCAGGCCACAACCGGCAACCCCGGATTCGCCATGCAGACCTTCCTGAAACAGTACCTGGGCGTGTTGCGCACCACGATCGGATCGGGAAACCTGAAGTTCTTCTACCGGTTCTTCATCCTCCTCTTCCTGTTGATCATGGTCTATACGGTGCTGTTCCACGAGCTCCAGGAAATGGAGGGACGGGAACATTCGTGGTTCACCGGTTTCTACTGGACGCTGGTCACCATGACCACGCTCGGATACGGCGACATCGTCTTTACCAGCGACCTGGGACGGATTTTCTCCCTGTGCGTGCTGTTGACGGGCCTGACGACGCTGATCATCGTGCTTCCCGTAGCCTTTGTCGAGTTCATCTACCGGCCCTGGCTCAGCGCCCACTCCATCGCGCGCGCCCCACGGACGCTGGAACCGAACTTCCAGGAACACGTGGTCATCACCCATCACGACGAGGTGACGAGTTCGCTCGCCGCCCGGCTCAAACAGTACGGGAACGATTACGTATTCATCATACCGGACCTGGACGAAGCGCTTCTCCTCCACGACCGGGGTCTCAACGTCGTGTACGGCGACCTGGACAACGCGGAAACCTACCGGCACGCGAACGTGGACCAGGCGGCGCTCGTCGTAGCCACCGGCAAGGACACCCTGAATACCAGCATCGCCTTCACAATCCGAAATATCAACCGGGAAATCCCTATCCTGGCGACGGCAAATTCTCCCGACTCCGTGGATATCCTCGAGCTGGCGGGCTGCACCCACGTGATCCAGCTGGGACAGCAGATGGGACAGCTCCTCGCCCGGCTTGCGTCGAGCGTGGATTCCATGTCCCACGTCCTCGGAAACGTGGAAGACCTGATGGTCGCCGACGCGAGCATCGTAGATACCCCGCTCATCGGCAAGACCCTGCGCGAGACGCGGCTTCGCGAATTGACGGGCGTCACGGTCGTCGGCGTATGGGAGCGGGGGAGGTTCCACGTGATCGCGCCCGATACGCCGCTGACGGAGCGGATGATCCTGGTGCTCCTGGGAACGGAGAGCCAGATCACTTCCTACAACGAGCTCTTCGCCATCTACAACGTCTCCGATCCGCCCATTGTCATCATCGGTGGCGGACGGGTGGGACGGTCCGCGGGAGGCACGCTCGCGGCAAGAGGGCTGGACTACCGGATCATCGAACAGCAGCCTGACCGGATCCGGAATGAAAAGCACTACGTACTGGGCGACGCGGCGGATATCGAGACCATGAAGAATGCCGGACTCATGGACGCGCCCACCGTCATCATCACGTCCCATGAAGACGACATGAACATCTACCTCACGATCTATTGCCGCAAGTTGCGGCCGGATATCCAGATCATCACGCGGGCGAAACAGGAACGGAACGTGGAAGCGCTCCACCGTGCAGGGGCGGATTTCGTCATGTCCTACGCTTCCATGGGCGCCAACATCATCCTGAACCTGCTCAAGCGGAACGACATCGTCATGATCACGGAAGGGTTGAACTTCTTCCGGGTCCGGCTTCCCCGCGAACTGGCCGGCAATACCATCGCCGAGTCGCAGGTCTATCCGGAGACGGGATGTTACATCGCAGCCGTTTTCACCGGGAAAGAGAGCATCGTGAGTCCCCCTCCGTCGATGAAGCTGTCCACCGGGTGCGAGATCCTGCTCATTGGGACGATCGAAGCGGAAAACAGGTACCTGGAGCGGTACGGCAAGAGAACGTAACCCGGCACAGGGCCGTATTGCGCCGGGTCATGCGCAGAACGATTTTGCTACCTCAGCGAGGACCTCGGCGCAGGTTTCGATCGACGCCACGTCCACCCATTCATCATCCCCGTGGAAGCCGCCTCCCACCGGGCCGTAGATTACTGTCGGGATTGAGCGCTCGCTCAGCAGCGCGGCGTCCATCCAGCCGGCACTCCCGGCAACACGGGGCCTGTGGCCGGATGTCCGTTCGGCGACCTCCCTGACCAGTTCAACGATCTCATGACCGGCATCGATCGAGAACGGCCGCCGTTCGAAGGTCAGATCGATCGCGGCCTTGAAATCCGGATCGGCCTGGCGGCATCGTTCGGCGATATCTTCCAGTTCACTGATCACGCTCCGTGCCGTCTCTCCCGGGACCGTGCGCCGTTCCACGCCCAGGCGGCAGGTCGCTGGATAGCTTGACATCTCACGGCCGCCGGCGATAACCGATGCATGCACCGATCCGGTACCGAGCAGCGGATCGCCCGATTGGTTTTCCAGTTCGGCCTGAAGGTTTCCGAGCCCCTGGAGGAACGCCCCCATCTTCGTGATGGCGTCAATGCCATCGACCGGCCTGGAGCCATGGGCGGCACGACCCTGCGTGATGACATCCGCCCAGACGAAACCCTTGTGCGCTACCAGGACATCCCCGTCGGTGGGTTCGGTCACGATGGCTGCGTCGGCCGTCACGCCGCTGTCCAGGACGGCCGTGGTGCCGACGCTGTAGGCCTCTTCATCGGCGACGGCCGTCATGACCACGTCCCCCCTCAGATTCATGGACCGCGCGCTGGCCAATGCAGCCATCATCGCGGCGACGGAAGCCTTCATGTCGCCGGCGCCGCGACCGTACATCCTGCCCGCTTCGACCCTCGGACGGAAGGGATCGTCCATGCCGTCAACGCCGACCGTATCGAGATGACCATTCAGGATGAGCGCGCGGCCGCCCCCCGTACCCCGCGCGACGGCAACCACGCTGGGACGTCCGTCTGCATCCACGATCCGCACGTCGAGGGACCGGTCCCGGCACCAGTCCGCGACGAAGGCGGCGATTTCCTGCTCGCCCGCGGCGTCCGGTGACAGCGAGGGATTCGTCGAGTCAATCGAAACGAGTCTGGCGGTGAGCTCCTGGAGCGTGCTGGTCATTTTTCACTCCCTGCCTGCAGTTTCGCTTCGGCTATCCGTTCCGCAAGGGCCGGCTTCAACCGATCCAGTTCATGGGCGAGCGTCGCCAGGAACTCTTCCGCACCGTCCAGGTCGCCTTCCCTGCCCATCTGTTCAAGACGCTGGGCGACGTCCACGGCGGCCTCGGCTTTGAAAACCCCTGCGGATCCTTTCAACGTATGGGCATGCCGTCTCAGGTCGGCGGTGTTCCCCGCAGCGACCGCCTCGCGTATGCCGGTCTCGAGTCCCGGGCACTCGGCCAGGAAGAGTCTGGCCAGCTCAGCGACGATGGCTTCGTCCCCGCCAACCTGTGCCACGGCCTTTTCCCAATCGACCGGCGCGGAGTCGGTAATAACGGTGGATGATGGGGTTTCCGGTTTGGCCGGTGGACTGCCGACCACATGCGCGCTTTCCACCGCCGCGTAAAGCAACTGGGCCTGGATGGGCTTGGACAGGTAATCATCCATTCCCGCCTCCAGGCACCGCTCCCGATCGCCGCTCATGGCGTGGGCCGTCATGGCGACGATGGGGATATGATCGCCGCCCGTTTCCAGGCCGCGAATGGTCCGCGTCGCCTCCAGTCCATCCATCTCGGGCATCTGCACGTCCATCAGGATCAGGTCGAACGCGCCGGACTTGAACCGCTCGACCGCTTCCCGGCCATTGTTCGCCACGGTGACCTCGTGGCCCCTGGACTCCAGCATGAGGACCGCGACGCGCTGGTTCACGGCACCGTCCTCGGCCAGGAGGATGCGTCTCGGCACCACTCCATCGGACAAGCCTTCGGCGCCCTCTTCCAGCGCGGGGCTGCCCGTGCCGGCCACCGTTTCCATGATGGCATTCAGCAGGTCTGACTGCTTGGCCGGCTTGCTGACTGAACAGGCAATTCCGAACGACTTGCCGAACTCAAGATCGTCCCGCTGTCCGGCGGTGACCAGCAGGATGATGGCGAGGTCCCGTCCTTCGGCACACCGGTTGATTTCCCGGATGAGACCGTATTCTTCCATTTCCTGCATGGTTTCGTCCAGCAGGACCAGCCGGATGGCTTCGCCGCCATCGCCGGTCAGGGCGGCGAGGGCCTCCACGCCCGTGCCGGCTTCCATTGTCTGCATGGACCACTCGGCCAGCATGTCGACCAGGAACCTCCGATTGGTGGGATGGTCGTCGACAACGAGTACCCGCAGGCCGGCCAGCGGCCCGGCGTCTACGGCCGGCTTTTCCACCGCGTCGCGCCGTTTTTGCATTTCGACGGTAAAGTGGAAGGTACTTCCCCGGCCTTCTTCGCTTTCGACCCAGATGCGTCCGTTCATCATGGCGGTCAGTTGCGCGCAGATGGCCAGTCCCAGGCCCGTACCGCCATACTTCCGCGACATGGAACTGTCCGCCTGGCTGAAAACGTCGAAGATCAGTTGCTGTTTGTCTTCCGGAATGCCGATGCCGGTGTCGGCCACCGAGCAGGACAGCGTCACGGCTCCCTCCGATTCCGAGGCCAGCGACATGGAAAGGACCACGTCGCCCGTTTCCGTGAACTTGATGGCGTTTCCAACCAGGTTGATCACGATCTGGCTCAACCGTCCCGGGTCGCCCAACAACTGGTCGGGCACGTCGGGAGCGACCTGGTACGCTAGCTCGAGGCCCTTTTCCGAAGCGGGTATCGACATGGCCTGCACCGTATTGGCGATGCGCTCCCGCAATTCGAAAGGGATCGATTCGAGTTCCAGGCGGCCGGCCTCGATCTTCGAGAAGTCCAGGATATCGTTCAAAAGGCCCTGGAGCGATTCCGTTGACTGATCGATGAGCCGCATGAACTCCCGCTGCCGGGAGGTGAGGTCGGTATGCAGCATGAGCTGGGTCATGCCGGTGATCCCGTTGATCGGCGTGCGGATCTCGTGACTCATGTTGGCGAGGAATTCGCTTTTGGCCCGGCTGGCTTCCTCGGCCGACTCCTTGGCTTCCTGGAGTTCCCCCTGGAAGAGCACCATGTCGTGGGTCGTCTGCTCCAGCAGGGCGTTCTGCCGGTGCAGTTCGTGGGCTATTCGCGTCCGTTCCGCGTCGATCTGCCCGATCGAGCGGGCGTTCCACCAGATCAGGATATTGAAGGCGATCACGTTGCAGACCACGAAGATCGAATGACCGAACTCCACCCCGTAGAATCCCGCCCTTTCTCCCTGGAACTGGAGCCAGCCCAGGATGATGGGAATGAGAAAGGCCGCCGGAAGCAGGCGGCGGGCCATGAGGCCGCCGGCCGTGGCGCTGACCAGGGTGGCCGCCGGTTCGCGGCGGGGCCGCGCGCAAAAGATGCCGACGCACAGGACGCCGAAGCCCAGCGCGGTATTCAGGGTGATGGGGATCACGCCGGAAACCCTGTACAGGACCATGGTGCTGTAGATCGCACCGGCCAGGGACAGCAGGGCGATGATCCCGGCGTTCATGACGCAGACGTGGGACAGCCAGTGTCTCGGCCCGCGCAGGTCGAGCAGCAGGAGTGCCAGGCCCACGAGCATGAAGGTAAAGGCGGTGTGCGGGGCCATGCGGTTGCCGCTCAGGGACTCGGCAAAAAGCCACTGGTCGATCCCCCGGCCGCCCAGATCGAAGTCGAATAGCTTGACGGCTCCCAGCGCCATGAGCAGGGCCGCGCCGGCGAAACCCGTCCACCTGCGGTATGCCGAAGCGTTCCTCGGCAAAAGGGTGCACAACGTGCCGCCGGCCAGCAGAAAGGCGGCGGCCGTGAGCGGATTCATGGGAACCCGCCCGGGGTTGACCAATCCCCGCAGGACGGCGAGATCGAACTGCCATCCGGCGAGCACAAGCACCGAACAGGCGATGACGATCACGCTGCACAGGTAGGCGGCTTTCTGAAGCAGCCGTACCCACGCCGCGTCGATCTCCGTCGAAGCCGCGTCGATCGCTGTCGAAGCCTCGCCGATTTCCGACGAAGCCGCGTCGGAATCCGTTGAAGCCATGGCTACCTCCCGGTCAGCGCAGGCCGGCGTTCGTCAGGGGAAGATCCCCCGGAGCAGTTTCGCCTGGGTCACCCGGCTGATTCCCTCGATCAACGCCGCGGTACGCATGTCGATCTGGTCTTCGGAAGCCCGGTGGACGGTCCGGCCGAAGGCGTCGATGAGGATGTTGTGCAGCCTGCTGTTGATCTCCTCGAGCGTCCACGTGTAGTTCTGCGTGTCCTGTACCCATTCGAAGTACGAGACGGTTACGCCGCCTGCGTTACCCAGGACGTCCGGCAGGATGAATACGTCCTTTTCCCCGAGGATCTCGTCGGCATCGAGCGTGGTGGGGCCGTTCGCCCCTTCCGCCAGGAGCCCGCACTTCAACCGGTCCGCGTTGTCGCCGGTGATCTGGTTCTGCAACGCGGCCGGGGCGAGGATATCGCAGGGCAGTTCCAGCAGTTCCTGGTTGGTGACTTCGTCGGCCTCGGGATAGCCCGACAGGAAACGGTTTTTCTCGCAGTACTTGAAGACGTCCTCCAGCGACAGTCCGTTGGCGTTGTAGATCCCGGTGGTGACGTCGCTTACCGCGACCACCCTGACTCCGTCCGCATCCAGGAATCGCGCCGTGTTGCTGCCCACGTTGCCGAAGCCCTGGACCACCGCAGTGGCGCCGTCCAGGGACATGTCCATGTGCTGCGCGGCCGCTTCGACCAGGTAGACCAGGCCGCGACCGGTGGCTTCGCGGCGTCCCAGGGACCCGCCCAGCACGACCGGCTTGCCGGTGACGACACCCGGAACCGTGTAGCCCGCCTGCTGGCTGTACGTGTCCATGATCCAGGCCATGACCTGCTCGTCGGTACCCATGTCGGGGGCGGGGATGTCCTTGTCCGGCCCGATGATGTCGATTATTTCCGATGTGAAGCGGCGGGTGAGGCGCTGCAGCTCGCGGCGGGACAGGTCGGTCGGATCGATCCGGACACCGCCCTTGGCGCCGCCGAAGGGCAGGTTGATCAGCGCGCATTTCCACGTCATCCACATGGCCAGGGCGGAGACCTCTCCCAGGTTCACGTCCTCGTGGTAGCGAATGCCGCCCTTGGTCGGCCCCATGGTGAGCAGGTGCTGCACTCGGTATCCGAAGACATTTTCCACGAGATGGTATTCGTCCCGGCGAAAGGGGAGTGTAACGATATGGGTCCGCTGGGGAAAGAGCAGCCTTTCCCGTATGTTCTCGTCGAGCCCCATGATCTGCGCCGCCTTGAGGAACTGCTGCTGGGCCAACTTGAACATGGCAGAGTCCCACTCGCCGCTGCGCGCGCGCACGCGTTCCATGGCATAGTGGATGGACCGGGACAGCAGGGTCGTGTTGGCCTGGGTCTTCACGATGTAGTCCTGGGCGCCCGCTTCCACGGCCGTGGCGGCCAGGGAAACGTCGTCGAGCCCGGTGAGTATGATGACCGGCAGGTCCGGCGCGGCCGCGCGGACGCTGTGGAGCGTGTCGAGATCGGCGCTGTCGGGCAGGACAAGGTCCAGCAGCACCACGTCGAAGGACGCCTCCCCGATCTGGTCCAGTCCTTCCCGGAGCGTCCCGGCGACGTGCAGCCGGGTCGTAAGCCGGCTGGATTCCATGTAGTGACGAATCAACTGCACGTGCACGGGGTTGTCTTCGATCATCAGGACTTCGACGGTGTTATCCGGCATGTTTACTCTCCAAGGTCCTGAGCGCCAGGGGCTGACTGGTATTTGCACACGGCTTCCGACAGATTGATCGTTCCTTCGTACAGGGATTTCCCGAGCACCACCCCTTCCAGGCCGTCCGCGACGGCTCCGGATGCCCGTTCGAGGTCGTCCAGCGTGGCCACACCCCCCGACGCGATCACCCGCAGTCCGCTTTCACGGGCCAGGTGCGCCGTCGAACCGGTATTCAGTCCGTTCATCGTACCGTCCCGGTCGATGTCCGTGTAGACGATCCGGCGGACCCCGGCTTCCTTCATGGCCTCCGCCAGTTCGAGGGATGAACAGGACCCGCCGGATGTCCAGCCGTCGACCGCAACCCGTCCCGCCCTGGCGTCGATTCCGACGACGATGCGTTCCGGCCCCCACTCCTCCACCACCTGCCGCACCATGTCGGGACGCTCCACGGCCGCCGTGCCCAGGATGACGCGGCGCACCCCCAGCGCCAGCCAGGCCTCCACGGTCTCGGGCGTACGGATGCCTCCGCCCAGCTGTACCGGCATATCGGCCTTTTCCAGGATGCCGACGACACTTTTCCGGTTGCCCGTTTCGCCGGTGAAGGCGCCGTCCAGGTCAACGACGTGCAGGTAAGTCGCGCCTTGCGATTTCCATCTCAACGCGACCTCCGCCGGGGAGTCACCATACACCGTTTCCCGGTCGCGCCTGCCTTTGACGAGGCGGACGCATCGCCCCTGTCTGATGTCGATGGCGGGGTAGAGTTGCATCTGGGATCATCACCCTCCGAAGCCCTGTCCGACGGCGCGCTTCCGAACTACGCGTCCTGTGCTAAAGATGGACCGGAAAGCGCCGGTCTGTCAACCGACAAATCCCTTGACTTGGAGGATCCGGGCCCATAGTTTTCGGTGGAATCCGGCTCGATGGCTACCGGGCGTCCCGGCCCATTCTTCGCCGGTTCCCCGTGCGATGGCCGATTTCCCCTCCGACCCACGACCCCACGCCTTTCAAATACCCGATGTCAGCCCTTGTCGATCCTGTTCAGCCCCTGTTGAAGGCCCATAGGCGACTGGCCTCCGATCTGGCCGATCTGTGCCGGGAAGTGAATCACGAAGTCTATCTCGTGGGCGGTTCCGTGCGGGATGCCATCCTGGGCCGCACGGTACGGGACCTGGACCTCACGCTCGCGGCGGACGGACTGACGCTGGGTCGGAAACTGGCAGACCGCCTGCGGTGTCCCTTCGTGCCGCTCGATGATACGGATCGAACCGGACGCGTCGTGTTGCGGCGCCGGTTCACGATCGATATCTCGTCCTTCAAAGGCGATTCCCTGGAGGCGGATCTCCGCAAGCGGGACTTCACCATCAACGCCATGGCCGTCCGCCTGGCGGACGTACTGAACGGCCGGCCGTCGGTCATCGATCCACTGGGCGGCGCGGCCGACCTCGCGGCAAGGCGGCTCAAGGCGGTATCCGAGGCGTCCTTTCGTGACGACCCACTGCGCGTATTGAGGGCGTTCCGACTTGCCGGCCAGTTCGGCCTGGACATCACGCCCCCTACAGAAGCATGGATCACGGCATGCGACGAAGACCTGCGGAAGGTATCGGGAGAACGCCTGCTTTACGAGCTGTCCTTGATCATGGGCCGGCGTCGCACGTCGGACCGGGTGTCCGCCATGATCCGCTCCGGCGTGTTCGGGTCGCTCTTTCCCGGTTGGATGGGATCGTTGTCGGAACCGGCGTCTCAACGGATGGAACGGACGGACCGGCTCATCGCACGGGACGTTTTCATGGAGGATCACGGACTTTACCCCCATCTGACCGGTTACGAAGCTAAAATGGCGGGCGACCGGACCAGCCTGTGGATCCTCCGGTTCGCCAGCCTCGTGCTGTGCGGCATCCGGATCGGCGGCGCGACGGGCGGCGCGACGGGCGGCGCGACGGGCAGTGCAAACACGGCCCTTGAACGGGTCGAAGGCGCGGCCGACCGGTTGAGGCTGAGCAATCGGGAAAGGCAGGCGCTTCACCATTTGGTGTTCGGGGCGGCGAGGCTGCTCGATGGTGCCGCTACGCGGGAACCGGACGACGAGGCGCTCTGCCGGATTCTGCGGGGGTCTAAAGACGAAACCCCCGGAGTGGCGCTCCTCGCGCTGGCGCACGGACCGGACGAAGATAGCGTGGCGAGCGGAAGAATCGCGAAGGCCGCGCGGCAGCTTCTGCGGCTTTACACCCGGCACCGAAGTTTGCGGGCAAAGGGCCTGATGTTGAACGGCGCGGACATCATGGCCGACCGGGGCCTGCACGAGGGTCCGGAGGTCGGTCGCCTGCTCGATAAACTTGAAACGATCCAGACCATATATGATATTCGGAACAGGGACCAGGCCCGGAAGCTACTTTACGAGGATAGCGCGCATGCAGAGACCGGCGCGCATGCATAGACCGACGCGCATGGCGTGACCGGCACGCATGCAGAGACCGGCGCGCATGGCGTGACCGGCGCGGAAAGCACATAGCGCGGTCCGGACTGCGAGTGTTGACCATGAAGCTCTGTACCACCCTCCAGATGCGGTCGATTGACCGACGCACCATCGATGACTTCGGCCTGTCCGGCTATGAGCTCATGGAAAGGGCGGGCTGCCGGGTGGCGGAAACTGCGAAACAGCTGCTGGAAGGTGTGGCCGGCAAGACGGTCGCCGTGGTATGCGGGAAGGGGAACAACGGCGGGGACGGATTCGTGGCCGCCCGTTATCTCCATCTTTGGGGCGCTTCGGTGACCTGTCACGTGCTCGCCGACAGGCCGAACCTACCGGTCGATGCCGCCAAGCACCTGGAAAGGCTCGAGGAAGCTGGTCTGGTTCCGGACTTCCGGCCCGACGGTCCGCTCGAAATGCCCGACCGGCCACCGGCGCTGATCATCGACGCGCTCCTCGGCACCGGGTTGAAGGGACCACCGAGAGAGCCATACGACGCCGCCATCGCGGTGATCAACCTCAGCCCTTCCCCCGTGCTCTCCGTCGACACCCCATCGGGCCTGGCGCCCGGTTGCGGATTACCTCAGTCCCGCCCCCGCGCGGAGTGGACCTGCGTGCGCGCCGACCATACCCTCGCGATCGGCCTGATGAAGGTCGACCTGGCCACCTTCCCCGGCCGTTCCTGGTGCGGCGGTTTGGAAGTCGCGGACATCGGCTTTCCCGATCCTGCCGTAGAAGCGGAGGGGTTGTACCTCTTCATGCCCGAGCGAAACGAGATGGCCGGCCTGATTCCGGCTCACTGGCCCGGGGATCACAAGGGAAGTCGCGGGAAGGTCGCCGTCGTCGCCGGCTCGGCAGGCATGGCGGGAGCGGCCACGCTGGCTTCTCGGGCAGCCCTGCGCGGCGGCGCGGGCATGGTCATGCTCGGTGCACCCGCGGGCCTTATGGATGCCCTGACGGCCAGGCACACGGAAGTGATGCTTCGCGGCCTGCCCGAAACCGCTGAAGGATCGCTTTCTCTTGTGGCCGAGTCCGACATCGAGGAACTGCTCTCCTGGGCTGATGTGCTGGCCATCGGTCCGGGTCTCACGCGCCACGAGGAAACATCCGAGCTGGTCCGCCGCGTTGTATCGAACAGCGAGCGACCGGTCGTCATCGACGCCGACGGGGTGAACGCCTTCGCGGGCCAACCGGACCGCCTGGCCGGCACGGCACCGGAAGTGGTCATGACGCCCCACGCGTTCGAGCTGTCCAGGCTGGCCGGCATGGCCGTCGACGACATCGAGGCGGACCGGGTTACGGCCGCGAGACAGGCCGCCGGCTCCCTTCAGGTTACGCTCGTGCTCAAGGGCGCCGCCTCGCTGGTGGCTTCCCCCGGCGGACAGGTCTCGGTGAATCCCACGGGGAACCCGGGGATGGCCACCGCCGGATCGGGCGACGTGCTGACCGGTCTCATCGCGGCCCTGCTCGGACAGGGTCTCGGCGCATGGGACGCGGCCCGCCTGGGGGTATACCTACACGGCCTGGCAGGCGATCTCGGCGCGGAAGCCATGGGGCCGCACAGCCTGGTGGCCGGTGATCTTATCGACTATTTGCCCGGCGCGTTCAAGGGCGCGGGCGAGGGGCGGATTTCACCCTAGAAAGCAGGATTCCGTGGACACGAAATTCGACCCGGTGTCACTAGAGGAAATCGTGGCTCGCGCCTTGCGTGAAGACGTGGGAGACGGCGACATCACCACCGCGTGGACCCTGAAGCCCGACGTTCAGACACGCGCCCGGTTCGAGGCCCGGCAGCCCGGTGTACTGTCCGGCCTGTTCCCGGCGTGTCTCACGTTCCGGGAGGTGGATCCCAGCCTGGAATTCCGGGCCCTGCTGACCGATGGCGACCGTTTGGTACCCGGCCAGCCCATCGCCGAAGTGCGGGGCGCCGCGCCGTCTGTACTTACCGCCGAACGAACGGCGCTTAACTTCATGCGTCACCTTTCCGGCATCGCCTCCATGACCCGGCGATACGTCGATGCCGTGCGAAACACCGGAGTGCGCATCGTGGATACCCGCAAGACCACGCCCGGTCTCCGCGAACTGGAGAAAGGGGCCGTACTGCACGGCGGCGGAGACAATCACCGCCACGGTCTCTTCGACATGGTGCTGATCAAGGATAACCACATCGCCGCCGCTGGAGGCATCGCCGGCGCGGTCCGCAAGTGCAGGTCGAACATGGCCCATTCGGGCATGCGGTACGACATCGAGGTGGAGACGGGCACCCTGGACCAGGTCGAAGAGGCCGTGCGCAGCGGGGCGGACTGGATCATGCTGGACAACATGAACACTGAGGAAATGCGGACGGCGGTCGGCCGGATCCGCGCGTTGACCGCGGCAGATCGGTCCATCGTGGTCGAAGCGTCGGGAGCGATCACGCTGGAACGGCTCGACGAGATCGCGAAAACCGGCGTCGACGTGATTTCCGTCGGCGCCCTGACCCATTCCGCGCCGGCACTCGATATCAGCCTGAATGTGCTGGCTTCCACCTGAAACAGATGCGCCGGAACTACTTGCCGGCCCTGGCTCCCGCCGGTGGGTACCGCCCCGCCTTCCGGGACGGAACGACGATGAACCCCCCTACCCCGAACAATGAGTTGGCAAGATTCCAGGACCGATACGACGCGGTCCGCATGCGTGCGATGCTGTCATCGCGGATCTTCGGCCGCGTACTGGAATACCACGAGCGGGTAGGGTCCACCAATGACGTGATCCTGGACCTGGCCGAACAGGCCGCGCCCCATGGGACGGTCTGCCTTGCCGATGAGCAGTCGGCCGGCAGGGGCCGCCGCGGATACGGGTGGTTCTCGCCCCCCGGATGCGGGATCTGGGCTTCCGTCCTGCTCCGGCCCCGGCTGCCCACCGCCCGGACTCCACCGCTTACGTTGTGTGCGGCCGCGGCCGTGGCTCCCGTCCTGGAAGCGGCCGCCGGCGTGTCCGTGGAAATCAAGTGGCCGAACGACCTGCTCATGGGAGGACGCAAGGTCGCCGGCATCCTGGCGGAATCCCGCGTCGTTTCCAGTGACGAATCGGTCATCGTGATCGGCATGGGGATCAACGTAAACCATACCCGTGAACAGTTTCCCGACGAACTTTCCACTTCCGCCACTTCGCTGCGCATCGCATCGGGACGACCCGTGGGTCGCGAGAAACTGTTTCTGGACATCCTGGACTCCTTCGAGACCACCTACGGGCACTACCTGGCGACCGGACCTTCTTCCTTTCTGGCTGAAGTTGACGCCCGGCTCGCCTGGCG
>JAPPBT010000045.1 GCA_026702745.1 Gemmatimonadota bacterium | reverse complement strand
TTCGCCCTGAGTAGGAGCCACCGGCCACTGAAAAGGGCGATCGGCACTTTAAAAAAGGAAAGCCCCGTTGCGGTTAACGGGGCTTTCCTGTATTCAACGGTTTAATTTGGACCAGTTCGCCGTCACTCGTCCCGAAGCGGCCGGGAGATGACGCAGGCGTTGATGCCCCCGATCCCCATGGACAGCTTGCCGGCTATGCCGTCAGGAGGCGGGCACGCGGTGTCGTAGACGAACCGGGTGTGCAGGCTTTCGATCTCCGGATTCACCTCGTCGCGGGAGAGGGGCGTGGGATATAGCGCGCCTCGCGCGTAGCCGAGGTACTGTGCCGTCAGTTCCCATCCTCCGCCGGCGCTCATGCCATGACCGAAGGTGCCTTTCCGCGCGGTGACCGTCACGGAACCGGGCACCATTTCGAGCAGGTTCTCCATTTCGAGGAAATCGCCGGGTGTCGCCGTGGCGTGTAAATCCCACGATGCGATGTCGCCGGCGGAAACGCGGGCGTCTTCGATGGCCTGGCCGACCGCCATTTGCGGTCCTTCCTTCGATGGGGTGATGATGTGGTCGGCGTCGGAACTGACGCCCACGGCCAGGGGTTCCATCCCGACCGGCCTGAACCCCTTCTCAATCATGTAATCGTAGTCCCCGATGATCCAGAGCACCGAACCGCCCGAGACGTGGGTGCCGCGAAGCCCGGTCAGGGGCTTGGACACGGCGCCGTCCGCGGCGGAGACCCGGGCGCGGTAGAAAGCGCCCACCAGCAGGGACGTGGGGGGCGGATCCGTGGCGCCGACGACCACGGCCTTTGCCTCGCCGCGCCGGATGGCGTCCATGCCGAGTTTGAGACACACGCCGAAAGTGGAGCAGGCGGCCACGGGCGCCAGCGACAGACCGTGAATCTGCCCCATCATGGTCACCTGCGACGCGGGTGTGTTGTGGATGTTCCAGATCAGGTCGGCCGAGACGCATTCCCACGGTGGCTCGGGAGCGCCCCATTCGTCCTGCAGCTGGTGCTTCCGGCGCTGCTTGTCGCGAATGAGCTTCATTTTGCCGGACTCGACGGTCCCCTCGACGTTCATCCCCTCGATTTCGGCCAGGGTCTCGAGGTACGACCTCAGTTCCTCCGACTGGGTAGTCCAGTAAGCGTTCCAGGATTCTTCGGCCTGGTCTCTTGTCGCGGAGGGCGCGGTCTCCGGATGGGGCGGCATGGCTTCGTCCACGCCTTCATCGTCGTGCCGGGTGAGATAGGCACGAAGCCGGGCGTTCCGTTCCGCCGAACCCCAGAAATGGTCCCATGCGCGCTGGGCCCGGTACAGTTCCATGCTGATCCGGCTGATGGTGGGGATGTTGCCGACGCCGGTGCCGATGTAAACGTGGGCGGACGTTCCCAGCGCCTGGAGTTCCTCCTCCAGGCCCGGGTTCTGTCCCAGTGCCTGGATGAAGGCCCCGATCGCGTGCAGCGTGGTGGGATCCATCTTGTCGACCAGGCGGGTGTACCGGTTCGACGGAAACCGGGCGTCGATCCATGCCCGGTAATCCCGGAAGTCGAAATCGGGTTCGCCCACCAGGAAGTTGTTCGGACCGAACCCGTCGAAGGGCGCCAGCCAGCTTTCCGACTGCTCCAGGTTGCGGGCAAAGGCTTCCATGTTGGGCGAACGGGGGGCCACGATGCCCCAGCCGAATATGCCGATTCTGCGCAAGTCGAACCTCGCTGAAGACGGTGAAACCGCCGTAACTACCGGTAACTGCTACGGTCTTACAGCTCCGTCAATATACGCTGATCCAGGGGTGGACTCAAGCCAATTCACCCTGGCGTTAGGAATGATGGATAGGTGCAACCTCGACCTGCTGTCGGTTCAACGAATCACCAATCTGCTCTCAAATCCTCCCAGTTTCTCCCTTACCAGACGTACCTAATCCTGCCTGTTGTACCCGATTTGGCCCCCCAGTAAAGAACAGATGTGGTGACTGATTACATCCAATTTAAGACGGGTCGGCCAACCCATCTCCGCTGCTCAATCTAATCATATTTATGGGGAAAAGTTCGTAGATAAGGCCCGAAATCCGAGCAGTCTTGAAGTCCGTTATTGGCAGTCTTGAGCTAGTAAATCAGTTAACCGATCCATTCGCGGGAAAGGAGGCGATATAGGTCAGTCTGGGATTTCGTCAT
>JAPPBT010000044.1 GCA_026702745.1 Gemmatimonadota bacterium | reverse complement strand
ATATGTTCAGCACCTAATACGGATGGCCCATGCAGTCGATCACCACTTCGCGGGGACAGGCGGCCTTCGAAAGGCTTAACAGCCACGACACCGTCCTGACCAGATCGTCAAGCTGGATCATCTCTTCCGGCGGCAGGGTCCCGCCGGCGGCGACGGCCATCTCCGTCGCGACCCAGTTGGGACAGATCGCCGTGACCTTGACGCCATGCTCCAGCATTTCCTTGTACAGGCTCTCGGACAGGCCCTGCAAGGCGAACTTGGATGCAGCATATACGCCGTAACCCGCGTAGCCCCACTTCCCGGCAATCGACGACAGATTGATGACGTGGCCGCGCTCTTGCGCCTTCATCACGGGCACCACCGCCTTCAGCATCAGGAACGCGCCTTTCAGGTTGGTCCCCATAACCGTTTCGAGATCTTCGACTTCCGCTTCAACACCGCCGGGCCGGAACTGGCCGGCGTTATTGATCAGCACGTCGATCGCCTCGTGTTCGGCTTCCAGCCCGGCCACGAGATCCCGGACCGCCGCCGCGTCGGTCACGTCGAGTGGATGGCAACTCACGGTAGTGCCCGGATCGACGCCCCGAATCTCCGCCCGCACACCGTTGAGCGCGCCCTCGTCGCGCGCGACCAGCGCCAGCCCGTAACCGGCCTCGGCCAGACCGATCGCCAGCGCGCGCCCTATGCCGCGGCTGGCGCCGGTGACGATCGCCAGTCCGCGAGAGGTCTTCGTTGCCACGCCTGCGCGGTTCCCTTTATTCGGACGCGGATTTCGGCATCAGGCGGCCGTCCTCGGTGAGTTCGAGAAACGGCGCGTAGGCGACTTCCCAGGGGTAACCGTCCGGATCGAGGAAATAGCCGGAATAGCCGTCGTATCCGCCCCAGTCCTTCCATTGCGGTTGCTGATGCGCGGTGCCGCCGTTGCGGATGGCGTTCTCGAATATCGCGTCCACCTCTTCGGGAGACGAGCCGTTCACGGCCAGCGTGAAGCCCTGGTATTGCGCCCGCGGCTTCGCCTTCAGCAGCGCGTCGTTGGCCAGAAACTCGTACCCCACCAGCCCCAGCACCGTAGAAGGCGTGTTGATGAACGTGCACATGGCCGGGTCGGAGTCCGGCGACATATCCCAGCCAAACGAGGTGTAGAACCGCACCGAACGCTCGACGTCGTCGACGCCCAGCGTGATGATCGAAATCGCGACTTTCGGCTTCTGCTCCGGCATGTCGTAGCGGCTCCTCCTTTCCCGTTCGCAGCCTGCTAGAAGTTGCGGGTCAGTTCGAGCCCGAAGGTCCTCGGGTAGTTGTAGTTTCCGGCCGCGATGTAGAAGCCGAAACCGAGCACTTCGTACGCTTCGGTGAGGTAGGTCTCATCGGTCAGGTTCCGCACCCAGAAGGCAGCATCCCACTTGCCGTCGGTGGATTGCAGCGCCAGCCGCAGGTCCACGTCGATGTGGGCTTCCGAGTACAGCGCCGGCGAGGCGCGCAGGTCACGCGGAATGTCGTCTTCCCAGAGAAAATCGAGCTGCCCCATGAAGGTCCACCCCTCGTTCACCGGCCATTGCACCGTGGCCGCGGAATTGATGCTCAGTTCCGGCGTGTTCGGAATGCGGTTGCCGGTCAGGTCCGCCAGCGTGGAACCGAACACCGGTGCGTTGTCGGGATACGGACTGCCCGTGCCCGTGCCGGCAATGGAGGTGATGAGATTGCCGTATTCGCTGTCGATGTAGGCTGCGCCGAAACTCAGCTCCAGCCAATCGGTCGCGAGGGCCCGAAGCTGCAATTCGGCGCCTTGCATCTGCGAGTCGTCGGCGTTGATCAGGAAATTGGCCGAGATCAGGCTCAGAGGCTCGACCGCCACCACCTGCGGGTCGGTCGCGTCATAGAAGTAGACCGCCGCCTCAACGCTGGCGCGGCCGCCAGCGAGCGTTGACTTCAGACCCACCTCGTAGGCGGTAAGGGATTCCGATTTCGTCGGTTCGAGGTTGTCCACCGTCGCCAGGAACTGGCTGTTGAAGGTGCCGGCGTTGAATCCGCGGGATATGCTCGCATAAATCAGCGTGTCCTCGTTTACCCTCCAGTCCAGCGCCAGCCTGGCCGAGTAATCGCTGTCCGAGAAGGTGCTGGACGCTCCCGCCTGCAATTCCGGGGCGGCGAAGAAACCGGTCGTCTCGTAGTAGAAATCGCGTTCCACGTCCGTCCAGCGGCCGCCGACAGTTAGGACCAGGTTGTCGGCCAGCGGATACTCGACCTGCCCGAACAGGCCGAGAGTGTCGGTTTCCAGCACCGAGAAGTCCTGCCGGCCGCCCGAGTCAAAGGCCGGGTCGCCCTCCAGTTCATCGGAGGAGTAGTACAGGCCCGCCAGCCACTGCAGGCCCTCGCCGGCGTTCGACGCGATGCGAATTTCCTGCGAGAACTGCGACACGTCCGATTTCCGCACGTCGTCCAGGGCCACGGTGGGGCCCGCATCTTCATCCAGCACGTCGTGGCGCTCGAAATCGTCCCAGCCGGTCACCGAGGTGACGGTTCTCGTCCCCAGGTCCCAGTTCAACTCCGCGGAAATGCCGCTGGACTTGTACGCGTGTTCGCCGATGAAGTTCTGGTTGATCGTGTAGGGGTCGCCATCGGTGTCGTTGAAAGTGTTGCCGCTGACGAACGGGTCCCGCGCCAGGCAATTCACCTGGGCCCCGGCAACGTCTCCGCGCGCGTATTCGGGGCAGACCTGGTCCGGAATGCCGTCGCCGTCCGTGTCCTGCCCGGCCGGAATGGTCGCCCAGGGCCAGACGTCCGAATCGTCGCGCCCGGCATAGACCCGGACCAGAACCTCGACATCGTCGCTGGGCCGGAACAGCAGAGAGCCTCTGGCCATGAGCTGATCCAGCTCGCCGCCGTCGTCCCTGTCGGGATGCATGTTGGTCAGGGGACCGTCGGTCTGACGAAGGATCTTCACGGCAAACCGCCCGGCGGCCGTGTCCGAAATGGGTCCGCCGTAGGCGCCCTCGAACGAGGCCCGGCTGTAGCGGCCGAATCCCACCGTCGCGTAGCCTTCCGGCTCGAACGTGGGGCGTTTCGAGATGAGATTGATCGCGCCTGCGATGGTATTGCGTCCGTAAATGGTTCCCTGCGGCCCCTTGAGCACTTCCATTCGCTCGAGATCAAGCAGCCGGAAAGCCTGCATGGGCGGCTGCGATACATATACGCCGTCGGCATACACGCCGGTCGACTGCGGCAGCGTTTCGATGAATCCGTCGGTATTCACGCCGCGTATTGCGATCAGCGGATAGCCGAATTCTCCGAACGGCGTCTGGATGTTGAGGCCCGGCGAGTAGCGGGCAACGTCGATCAGCGACACGGCGCCGGCCTCGCGCAGCCGGTCGCCGCTGACTACATCTACGGCGATGCCCACGTCGGCGAGCGACTCTTCCCGCTTTTGCGCGGTGACCACGATTTCTTCGAGCACCACGGTCGATTCCTGCGCGACGGCGGATTCCGCAATCACCAGTTGCAACGAGAAGGCGGTAAGGACCAACAGTATCTTTCGCATGGCGTGTCCCCTTGTTGGATGAGTTTGTCGCATTAGCCGACAGCGATGAGGTTGAAGCACGGGTAAGGCTTGAAAATATAATTATTCAGTTGACTAGTCAAGTAGTCATTTTGCACAATCGCAGTTCCACACAAGGAATCCTCCCGATGACCCCACACCGGAACGCAGGAAAACCGCGCTACGCGGTCCTGGCGGACGAGCTCCGCGACGGCATTCGTGCAGGCAAATGGGTGCCAGGCGACCTTCTGCCCAGCGAGGCGCAGCTCTGCCTCAAGTTCGGGGTGAGCCGGGGCACGGTCGTAAAGGCCATTGACGTGCTACTGGCCGAGGGGCTTCTGCAGCGGCGCCAGGGCGTCGGGACCTTTGTGTCGCGGCCTGCCCTGCACCGCTCTCCCGGCTACCTGCTCGGCTTTTCGGAGACCGTGCGCCGTCAGGGCCGGGTTCCCTCGCATCGCCTGGTGGGGCAGCGGCAACTGGACCGGAGCGAGGCCCTGCAGTATGGCTGCGACGAACCCGCATTGCTGCTGGAGCGGACCCGGCTCGTCGATGGGTTTCCGTGGGCCATACACACGGCGCTGATACCCATGCGCATCGCCGCTGCAGTACCGGCGCTTGCCGGCCCGGACAGCCGCGTCGCCGATTCGGATTTCTCGCTTTACAGGACCTTTGACGAGGCCGGGCTCGAAATCGACCACGCCGACGAGACGATCAACGTCCGTCTGGCCACGGAGGATGAGGCCGGGCAACTCGGTACGGAACTGCCGTCGGCGGTCATGCTCGTGTATCGAAAGAGCTTCGACCGAAGGGGCAATCTCATCGAACTGATCGAAGCCGTGTATCTTCAGGACTGCTACACGTATGACGCTCGCCTGGTGCGCTCGAATCCTCTGTCGGTGCTGTACCATGAAAGAGAGCCGACCGACCCGCGCAAGTCTTCGTGAGCGAGCAAATGGGAAACGCCACAGCCGTCGCGCTGTTGCTCATTGACCTGCAGAATTCCTTCTTTCACGAAGACGGCCGGAACTACTATTCCGAAAGCGCCGAGGTGCTGCCCGCCTTGCGGAAACTGCTCCAAAGCGCCAGAACCGCGCAGCGACCTGTCATTTTCGTCGCCGAGCGGCACCGGCCCGGGCTGACCGACTTCGAGCAGGCAAAGCTTCCGGTCCATTGCGTGGACGGAGAATTCGACTCTCAGCTGGTGGATGGCTTCTCGCCCCGGGGCCGGGACGAAATTCTGGTGCCAAAACGACGCATGAGCGCGTTTCATTCCACCGACCTGGACCTCCTGTTGAGGGAACTCGAGGTCGGCACTCTGGTCATCGGCGGCGTCAAGGCGAACGTATGTGTGCGGGCCACGGTTCAGGACGCTTTCTCGCTGGGATATCGCTGCCACGTCG